>DAOWNN010000060.1 GCA_030642585.1 Bacteroidota bacterium
AAATAGGAGAAGTTGAACCAGGAGCTAATATTCAATTCCAAAGCCTCAGCCTTAGCCTTCTTTTTTATTTAGCCTTTCACAAACTATCTTTTTGAATATTGTTGATCATAGTATAATTCATACTCTCCTGTAAGTATGTGATCAAGCCAATCCTGGTTTTTCAGATACCAATTCACTGTTTCTGAAAGTCCTGTCTTAAAATCCAGCTTAGGTTGCCAATCCAGTTCTGAGGCAATTTTTGAAGAATCAATTGCATATCTTAAATCATGGCCTGCCCGGTCCTTTACAAAACGAATTAGTCTTTCAGATGTCCCTTCTGTCCGATCCAGTTTTTGGTCCATGATCTTGCAAAGCATTTTGATCAGATCCAGGTTTTTCCATTCATTATTTCCTCCAACATTATAAGTTTCTCCAGGTTTTCCTTTATGAAAAATCAAGTCAATTGCCGCTGCATGATCCTCTACATATAACCAGTCTCTTATATTTTCTCCTTTTCCATAAACCGGAATCTCTTTGGATAACATGATGTTATTAATGGCGAGAGGAATAAGTTTTTCGGGGAATTGATTTGGTCCGTAATTATTGGAGCAGTTTGATAGTACAACAGGGAAATTATAAGTGTGGTAAAATGCCCTGACCAGGTGATCAGAACCAGCCTTGGATGCAGAATAAGGACTACGGGGATCATAGGCAGTGTTTTCTGTAAAAAGACCCTTTTCTCCAAGTGATCCATAAACCTCGTCAGTGGATATATGGTAAAAGCGAAGAAATCCGGAATTCTTTTTTCTGTATTCCTGGGCAACATGCAACAAATTGGCTGTTCCTAACATGTTTGTCATTATGAACTCCAGAGGATCTGAGATAGACCGGTCAACATGAGATTCTGCAGCCAGATGAATGAGGCCGGTGAATTTGTATTTTTTGAACAATTTCTTTAAAAACTGCAGGTCCACAATATCCCCTTTTATAAAAGTATAATTGGTCATATCTGCTACATCCTGCAGGTTTTCAAGGTTTCCGGCATAGCTAAGTTTATCAATATTTATTATCTCATATTCAGGGTAGTTTGTTAAGAATCTTCTAACAACATGAGAACCTATAAATCCAGCACCACCGGTGATTAATATTTTATGTTGCATTCGTTTAAGATTGGTTTTTATTTAGTTGTTTCTCCCAGTCCCATGCAGTTTTCATGGCTTCATCCAGTGAACTTTCAGTTTTCCATCCCAATTCTTTTGTAGCAAGGGAAGTGTCGGCCCAGATCTTTTCAATATCTCCATGTCGCCTGTCCACAACTTTATAATTTAAGGTCTTTCCACTAACCCGGTTAAAGGATTGTATCATTTCAAGTACAGAAACTCCTTTTCCCATTCCCAGGTTAAAAACCTCATAGGGCTTTTTATTTTGCTGATTAAGAAGTCTTTTCAAAGTAGCTACGTGTGCTTTTGCCAGGTCTACCACATGCAGATAATCGCGAACTGCCGTTCCGTCAGGGGTTTCATAATCATTCCCAAAGATTTTTAATTGATCACGCAAACCAATTCCGGTTTGCGTGATATATGGAACAAGATTTTCAGGTTCACCAATAGGTAGTTCGCCAATATGGGAGGAAGGATGTGCTCCGATAGGATTAAAATAACGCAGGGCAACAGCATGAATTTTATCCTGGGAATTAACAAATTCCTGAAGGATCTCCTCTGCAATTTGCTTTGTGTTTCCATAGGGCGATTCTGCAGGTTGAACAGGAGAATTCTCGGTTACCGGTAGTTCCCGGGCCTCTCCGTAAACGGTGCACGAAGAAGAGAAAACCATAAAAGGAACCTGGTATTTTCTCATTGCCTCAAGTAGATTTAATAAAGAAACCAGGTTGTTATGATAGTATTTTATAGGATTTTCAACAGATTCTCCAACTGCTTTATAGGCGGCAAAATGAATTATCGCATCAATATTGCTATTTTTCTTGAAAAAATCATCCAGTGGTTCAGCCTGGCAAAGATCGAGTTTCTCGAATTTGGGTCGAATACCTGTAATGGCTTCTATACCATCCAAAACTTCAATTTTTGAATTTGATAAGTTATCAATGATGACAAGGTCAAAACCCTGGCTCACCAATTCCACAGAAGTATGTGAACCAATATAACCCGTACCTCCTGTAACCAAAACTTTCATGTATATAAAAATATATTTAGTTGCAATTTGACATATTGATTAGAGGCTCCAATAATCAAGTTTTTTGATTTTCCCTCTGTACACCCCTTTAATATCTACAATAAGACCTTTCGGATTTAACAGATCAATAAAATAGGATTCATGCAATTCAGCATACTCAGAATGACTCACAGCCACAATTACTGCGTCATAATTTGTGCCGTTTTTTTCTTTAAGTTCAAAACCATATACTTCTTTGACTTCTTCAGGATCAGCATAAGGATCAGTAACATCAACATTCACCCCAAAAGAATGTAGCTCTTTTACAATGTCAACAACTTTAGAATTTCTGATATCACTTACATTTTCTTTAAAAGTGGCACCCATTATTAACACTTTGGAATCCCGGATATTTTTTTCATTAGCAATGATTTTTTTTACGGTTTGCTTTGCTACATAGCCTCCCATGGAATCATTTACAAAGCGACCTGAACTGATAATTTGTGCATGATAGCCGATTTGTTTGGCTTTGTAAGTCAGATAATATGGATCTACACCAATACAATGCCCTCCCACTAAACCCGGAAAAAATTTTAAAAAATTCCATTTCGTTCCGGCGGCTTCCAAAACCTCATAAGTATTAATTCCTAATCGTCCAAATACTATAGAAAGCTCATTCATAAAAGCAATGTTAATATCTCTCTGCGTATTTTCAATGATTTTGGCAGCTTCTGCAACTTTTATAGAGCTGGCACGATGAATACCAGCTGTAATGATCATTTCGTAAGTCTTTGAGATATTTTCAAGAGACTCTTCATCACATCCCGAAACAACCTTGACAATGCTTGTGAGAGTGTGTACTTTATCACCCGGATTTATTCGTTCGGGTGAAAAACCAACCTTAAAATCCTGTATATACTTGAGACCTGAAGATTCTTCCAGCAGAGGAATGCACTCCTCCTCGGTACACCCCGGATATACGGTTGATTCATATACAATATAATCTCCCTTTTTCATGTTTTTTCCTACCATTGCGGTAGCTGAAAGAAGAGGTTTCAGGTCAGGGAGATTATAATCATCTATTGGGGTGGGAACAGCAATAATATGAAACCCGGCCTGTGCAATGATTTCGGGCGAGGAAGAAAATTGAATGTCTGTATTTTCAAAAGCTTCAGGATCCAATTCATTACTTGGATCCTTTCCCTTCTTCATTAAACTTATACGATCTTCCTGGATATCATATCCAACAACCGGAACCTTTCTGGCAAACTCAAGTGCTATGGGAAGACCAACGTACCCCAGGCCAATTACTGAAATTTTTGTTTTTTTATCAACTATATTTTTATACATGGGTAAATATTTATTATTACTTAATATTTTTACAAAAGGGGTGATAGTCCCCTTTACATCCTACAGGTACTGCATTTCTAATATCATAAACAGTTTTTATACTACTCTGCACCTCCTTAATACCAAAGCCTTTTCCTGAAAGGATATTTTCATAACTACGTGTATGAAGGTTAGTAAATCCATCACTGAATTCAATCTCCTGGTCATCCAGTTTCAGTGAACGGAATGTTCTCTGCCCTTTGGCTTTTATTTCCTTAGGAATATCATCATAATCCACACTTAAAAACCACCTTACTCTTGCTTTTTTAAGGTTTAAATAGCCGGCAACCTTATTATTTCTTGATATATGGACAATATTTCCTTCAACTTCTCCGAAAATCCAGGTTAGCATATCAAAAAAATGTACTCCAATATTGGTTGCAACCCCTCCGGATTTTTGAATATCTCCTTTCCATGAGAAAAAATACCAATTTCCCCTGCTGGTAATATAACTTAAATCGATATCGTAAATCTTATCTTTAGGGCCATTTTCAATTCTTTTTTTCAGCTCTATTATTGACGGATGAAGCCTCAATTGCAAGAGATTGTAAACATTTTTTCCAGTTTCCTTTTCAAAATCCTGTAGTGCATCTACATTCCAGGGATTAAGAACCATAGGCTTTTCGCAAATAGCATCTGCCTGATGTCGAAGAGCAAAACGAATGTGTGCATCATGTAAAAAGTTTGGCGAACAGATAGATACATAATCCATATGAATGCCATTTCTTTTTACTTTATCTAAATGTCTGTCGAATCTTTCGAACTCAACGAAAAAATCTGAATCAGGGAAGTACTGGTCTATAACACCAACACTGTCAAACTGATCTAGAGAAGCAATCAGATGGTTCCCGGTTTCTTTGATGGCTTTCAGGTGCCTTACTGCGATATATCCGGCAACGCCAATTAGAGAAAAATTTTTAGATTTATGGAGCATGGGTTTTAATTCAGTTTAATCTACAAAGTTAATGAAAAGAGCTTGTGATCAATGAAGGTGGGTTTAGGATTTTGTAACTTTTGACACCTTCCCGGCTTTCAAAATATATATTTCTTTGCTTTCAGAACATAAGGCAAATCCATTGCTGTCAAAATTTAATCGTTGCCCCCAATGACTCATCCAGCCAATATGTTTGCCAGGATTACCAAGCACCAGGGAATGGGGCTGAACATCTTTGGTAACTACAGCTCCGGCACCTATAAAGGAATAAGAACCAATACTAATGCCACAAATAATCGTGGCATTTGCACCAATAGTTGCTCCTTTTTTCACAAGTGTTTTAATGTATTCACCCTTACGTACAATACTGCTTCTGGGATTTATAATATTAGTAAAAACCATGGATGGACCAAGAAACACATCATCTTCACATATAACACCAGTATAAATCGAAACGTTGTTTTGAACTTTCACATTCTGTCCAAGTATCACATCGGGTGAAACCACAACATTTTGCCCAATGTTGCAGTTATTCCCAATTTTTGAACCGGTCATTATATGGGAAAAGTGCCATATTTTTGTTCCCTTTCCGATGATAGCACCCTCATCTATTACAGATGATTCATGCACGAAATATTCTTTTTTCATATCAAATTTTCTGAATGATCTCTAAAAGATTCTGACTTATATAATCTATTTGTTCCTGAGTAAGTTCAGTATGAATGGGAAGAGAAATCACTGAATTACACAAATCATTGCTTGTTGAAAAATTCTCTTCGGCATAAGCAATACTTGTATAAGCTTTTTGTTTATGCAGAGGCACAGGGTAATAGATCATTGCAGGAATAGATTTATGCTGAAGCTTCTTAATAAGCAGATCCCTGTCAATGCCATTTGTTTTCAGGGTATATTGATGAAAAATATGGTTTGACCATGGAACTCTTTCAGGAATGGTGAGGCGTTTTTCTGCAGAAAAAGCATTATCATATGCTATAGCTGCTTTCTGCCTGGCAAGATTATAAGAGTCGAGATAGTTAAGCTTTATCTTTAATACTGCTGCCTGGATGCTATCGAGTCGCGAATTTACACCAACATAATCATGGTAGTAACGAACTTTCATTCCATGGTTTACAATATATCTTAGTTTTTCAGCAAGTTTATCATCATTAGTAAAAATTGCTCCAGCATCCCCATAAGCTCCAAGATTTTTTGAAGGAAAAAATGAAGTGCATCCTATGTTTCCCAGTGATCCCGCTTTTTTTCTGTTACCATTTTTAAAAATATAATCAGCTCCCATTGCTTGCGCAGAGTCTTCAATTACCACCAAATTGTGCTTCCTGGCAATTGAAATGATCTCTTCCATTTGAGCACACTGGCCATATAAATGCACAGGAATAATAGCTTTTGTTTTTCCAGTGATTGCTTTTTCAATTTCTACAGGATCAATAGTGAAATTGCCCGGGTGCACATCTACCAGTTTTGGGCTTAAACCTAATAATGCGATTGTTTCTGCAGTTGCCACAAAGGTAAAATCAGCTGTAATCACCTCATCTCCAGGCTGTAGCCCTGAGGCCATAAGAGCCACCTGCAAGGCATCTGTACCATTGGCACAGGGAATGACATGTTTAACCCCCATGTAGTTTTTCAGGGAGGTTGTGAATTCCTCTACCACAGGGCCATTGATAAATGATGTGGATAAAAGTACCTCTTTTATTGCAAGGTCAATCTCTTCACTTATTTTTTCATACTGACCTCTGAGGTCAACCATCCTGATCTCATCCATATTTGGGGATTAATAATTCAAATACGAAAATAACTAAAAAAACCCTACTGAAATCTGGTTTTTGTCATAGTATGAACCGAACATGAAAATTATTGCTAATAATAGTTTTGACTATGCCGGTCCCTTCGGGGTTCATTGAGAGCTGCCTGCCTGGCAGGTAGGCTTCAGTCCATATAATAATAAAAGTAAATTTCTAAGGGATGAAACAATTTTAAATTAATAATCGTAGAACTTCAATAGAGCTATTATTACGGCTTTCTTATTAAAAAGTTATATTTTAAACTTGGATTTGCTAAATTTGTAGAAAGTTAACAAAGTTGAATATGGATATTCCCGGGAGAATTAAAGATCTTTTATACCAACATGACTGTGTGATTATTCCAGAGTTTGGTGGATTTGTAGCAAATTATAAATCAGCTGATGTTGATTATGACAGGAATATTTTTTCACCTCCCTCAAAAGAAATAGGATTCAATAAACAACTGGCTCATAATGACGGATTGCTTATCAGCGCAGTTTCCATGAGTACAGGTCTTGCATATCCGGATGCCAGGAATAATGTCAGGGAATTTGTTAAGGATCTGCAAAAAAAACTCTCAAAAGGTAAAAAAGTAGTTTTTGATGATTTGGGAACTTTTTATCTTGGAAAAGATAAATTACTCCAGTTTGAACCAGACCGGTCTACTAATTTTCTTATTGCATCATTTGGATTGTCCTCTTTTGAATACAATGAGCTTGAAGAGTATGATATTCGAAAAAAAATACAGCCTAAGCTAAAGAATCAGCAACTTAAGAATAACTCCCGAAAGAGTCGGATTTTAAAAAGAAGTATGATTGCTGTGCCCATTCTTGTTGCTCTGGCCTTTTCCTATCAAGACTGATCTGCTGAAGTTTGATCTGGGAAGCTTGTCATGGAAAATGTTTGAAAAGAAAGAGATGGTTTACGAAGAGCCACAAACAGTTATTACTACCCTACAAACAACAGAAGCTATATTTACAGAAGCTGAAACAATCAATGCTCCTGAAGATTTGGAAGAGGATATTTCTTTAACGGAATCTATTACTGAGGATGAAGTTATGGAAGAATCAATATCTCCCACCGGGGTAAGTTCTGTGATAGCAGAACGGTTTTACGTGATTGCCGGAAGTTTCAAAAATAAGGGAAATGCTACCCGGCTTAATAATGACTTGATTGATAATGGTTATTCCGGAAAAATATTTGAAACTACGAATGGATTTTACAGGGTTTCAATAAGTGGACACACACATTTTTCTGAAGCGAAGAAACGGTTGGGAGAGTATAATACTAATCGTCCGGGAGAACAATACTGGATACTTGAGAAGTAAAAATCTCGCCCAATTTTATTGTGACATCTATAAATAACAAGATGCTGAAATGAATTCAGCATGACTAACTCCCGGTCATCCCGAACTCGTTTCGGGATCTATTCTGATTCTTGTTTAGTGTCTCGTCAGATATCATATTATTTGATTTCTGAACCGTTCTCAATATTTTCTTCAGGGCTTACAAATACTAATTTACCTTTAGTGTCTTCAGCCATCAGTATCATTCCTTGTGATTCTATGCCTTTTAACCTACGTGGCGCCAGGTTTACCAGGATAGAAACTTGTTTACCTATAATTTCTTCCGCTTTGTAATATTCGGCAATACCCGATACCACAGTTCGCTGATCAATCCCGGTGTCAATTAGTAACTTAATTAGCTTCTTGGTTTTGGGAACCTTCTCAGCCTCCAGTATAGTTCCTGTACGAATATCCATTCGGGAAAAATCTTCAAAATTTATGACATCTTTAGCCGCGGCAACATTTTTTTCAATAAGTGCTTGCCTGGTATTCATGAGTTTTTGCACTTGTTTTTCTATAAGCTTATCGTCAATTTTTTGAAACAGATGAGAAGCTTTGTTGATTTTATGTCCCGGGATCAATAAATCTCTTTTTCCAATATTTTTCCAGTCTGAACTTTCAAAATTCAGGAAACCAGAAAGTTTTTTTGCAGTAAAAGGGAGAAATGGCTTCAGAAGGACAGAAAGATTGGCGCAGATCTGAAGAGATATATTCATTATGGTTTTAATCCGTTCTTCATCATTTTTGTTGTGATTCCAGGGTTCAGTGTCAGCCAGGTATTTATTTCCAAGCCTTGCAAGGTTCATGGTCTCTTTAAGGGCTTCCCTGAACCTGAACCTCTCAATACTTTGCTCCACCCTTGATTTAATTACCGGAATCTCTTTCAGTGTTTCCCTGTCATAATCATTCAGGATTTTCGATGAGGGAACAATTCCATCAAAAAACTTGTTGGTCAAAACTACGGCCCGGTTGACAAAATTACCAAGAATAGCTACAAGCTCATTGTTATTGCGGTTTTGAAAATCTTTCCAGGTAAAATCATTATCTTTTGTTTCAGGAGCATTGGCACATAATACATACCTTAAAACGTCTTCTTTTCCTTCAAAATCTTCCAGGTATTCATGCAACCAAACAGCCCAGTTACGGGATGTGGAAATCTTATCTCCTTCCAGGTTAAGAAATTCATTGGCGGGCACATTTTCAGGAAGAATATAACTTCCCTCAAGCTTTAACATAGTGGGAAATATTATACAATGAAAAACAATGTTGTCTTTCCCAATGAAATGAACCATTTTAGTATCCTTGCTCTTCCAGTACTTTTCCCAATCTTGGGTTAGCTCCTTAGTTGCAGAGATATATCCAATGGGGGCGTCAAACCAGACATAAAGAACTTTCCCTTCGGCTCCTTCTACCGGAACCGGAACTCCCCAATTAAGATCACGACTAACTGCCCTGGGTTGAAGACCGGTATCCAGCCATGATTTGCACTGTCCATAGACGTTGGCTTTCCATTCTTTATGTTCTTCAAGAATCCATTTTTTCAGGAAAGGTTCATACTTGTCAAGAGGCAAATACCAGTGTTTTGTCTGTCTGAGAACCGGCTTATTTCCACTGATGGTAGATTTTGGTCGTATTAATTCATTAGGACTTAAAGAAGTCCCACAGTTTTCACACTGATCTCCATAGGCTTTCTCGTTTCCACAATGTGGACATGTCCCTGTAATATATCGATCAGCAAGAAATTGTTTTGCTTCTTCATCATAGTATTGATCTGAAGTTTTTTCAATGAATTTCCCTTTGTCATATAAGTTTTTGAAAAACCCTGATGCCATTTTATGGTGTATGGGAGATGTGGTCCGGGCATATATATCAAAAGAAATACCAAATTTTGCGAAAGAATTTTTATTCAATTCATGAAATTTGTTTACCACATCCTGGGG
>DAOWNN010000047.1 GCA_030642585.1 Bacteroidota bacterium
GGGCGATTAGCTCAGCTGGTTCAGAGCACCTGCCTTACAAGCAGGGGGTCACTGGTTCGAATCCAGTATCGCCCACAACAAAAAACCAACCCAGACATTTGTCTGGGTTTTTTATTTTCGGAGAATTCCCCAAGCTTGCTTGAGGGAATTCGGAGAAAATAAAAATTTAAACCGGCAAAGCCGGCTTGGTTTTTTGTTGTTGATTTGAGCTATAATTAAAGATGTTATCGAACATATTATATTATTTTGAGTGTTTAATCGTTTAAGCTTATATTTACATTATTATAAAAATTATTACAGCCTCTTGATCCAGGGAATGTCTTTCCCTTTATTAATATAAGTATTCAATGTGATTCACTTTTATTTTATAAAATGGCTAAACGTGTTTCATTAAAAGATATTGCCGATAAGCTTGGTATTTCTACGGCGCTTGTTTCTTACGTACTTAACGGGCAGGAGAAAGAAAAAAGGGTTGGCGCCGAAGTAGTTCTTCGAATAAAAAAAGCAGTTGAGGAGATGAACTATATACCTAACCAAATTGCCCGTAGTTTAAGAAAAGGAACTACAAATACAATTGGACTAATAGTTGCAGATATCGCTAATCCTTTTTTTGGGACAATGGCAAGAATTGTTGAAAACGAAGCAAACAGATGTGGATATACAGTTGTAATTGGAAGTTCTGACGAAGATTGTAAGAAATCATCCATGCTGATTAACAATTTTTTAAACCGACAGGTAGACGGTTTAATAATAGTTCCTTCAGAAGGATGTGAGAATCAAGTTAAATCGCTCATTAAAAGAGGTATTCCTCTAGTTTTGTTTGATCGGTATACACCAGATCTCTCATCAAACCATGTAGTACTAGACAATTATTTAGCCTCGTTTGATGCAATTAGTCACCTGATACAGCAAGGATATAAACGAATAGGAATGATAGCATACAGGTCCGGTTTAATTCACATGAAAGAAAGAGTAAGAGGATATGTGGAGGCAATGAAAGACCATAAACTTGAAAAATATATTTTGATAAAAGAGGTAAAACACGAAAATGTTAAGATAGAAACTGAGCAAGCCCTCCAGGAAATAACACATGGCGAAAAGAAGATCGATGCCATATTTTTTGCCACAAATACCCTTTCTATTTCCGGTTTATACGGGATACAGAAAATGGGGCTTAAAGTTCCTGACGAGCTTGGAGTGATTGGCTTTGATGGTGCCGAAGCCTTTGATTTTTTCTATTCACCACTTAGCTATATCAGACAACCAATTGATGAAATGGTAAAAGAATCTGTTAAAATCCTATTTGATCAGATCAAAGGATCTATTAAAATTACCCATGTAAAACTGGCACCTCAACTAATAAAGCGTCAATCCTGTGGGTAAAAATAAATATTTAGTATATAACTTAATCGATTAAACAAACGACATTATGAAAAAAATCCAAACAATTCTTGTCATGGTATGCATGTTTGCATCTGTGACACTTGCACAATCTGAGTTTAATGGTCTGAATGTTAACATGGGTAATCTATATATGTTATCTAAATCAGAGACTCGTTCTATCAGTCCTGAAAATTTCACAGGAGAAAAAGGGAAAGGTGGTATGGCCCGATTGGAGGACAAGGATACTCCAAATGCTGCCAATGCACATAAACAGGCTAAAGATCTGGGACAGGGATGGAAGGTAAATCCTTATATCATTCTGGACGCGAATTCAACATTCACACTGGCTGAAATAGATGGTCCGGGAGTGATTCAGCAGATATGGATGACCCCGACAGGAAACCGTCGGCTCAGTATTATCAGGATATACTGGGATGATGAGGAAACTCCTTCAGTGGAATGTCCTCTAGGTGATTTTTTTGCAAATGGCTGGGGAGAATATGCCCATGTATCCTCACTTGCGATATGTGTAAATCCAGGTAGTGCATTTAACTGCTATTGGCAAATGCCTTTCAGAAAAAAATGTAGAATAACCCTGACCAACATGGATAGCAAACGTATGAGCCTCTATTATCAAATTAATTATGCTCTTACAGATATTCCGAATGATGCAGCATATTTTCATGCTCAGTTCCGAAGAGTTAATCCTCTGCCGTATAAAGAGTTATATACTATTCTTGATGGAGTAAAAGGGAAAGGACAATATGTAGGTACATATATGTGTTGGGGAGTAAATAATAATGGCTGGTGGGGAGAAGGAGAAGTCAAATTCTACATGGATGGAGACAAGGATTTCCCAACTATATGTGGAACCGGAGTTGAAGATTATTTCTGTGGTTCTTACAATTTTCATGTCAGGGATACCAAAAATAATTCAGGAGATGAGCATGGATACAGGGAATTTACAACACCCTATGCTGGATTACCTCAGGTCATCAGGCCCGATGGAATGTATAGATCACAAATGCGTTTTGGTTTATATCGCTGGCATATACTTGACCCGGTACGTTTTAAAAAAGATCTTAAGATCACTGTTCAGGCTCTGGGCTGGAGAACTGAAGGATATCTTCCACTGCAGGATGATATATCATCTGTGGCTTTCTGGTACCAGACTGAGCCACACAACAAATTTCCCAGCTTACCTACAAAGAAGGAGCTGGAAATAAATTAACCTGATTAATAAGTTTTACAGTAAATTAAGATATCATCTTTATGAAAAATAATTTAATAGGAAGACTCCCTAAAATAGGAATACGTCCGGTAATAGATGGGAGAGAAAAGGGGATTAGGGAATCCCTGGAAGTGCAAACAATGAATATGGCAAAAGCAGCTGCAATATTTATTGAATCAAGCCTGAGATTCCCCTCAGGTGAAAAAGTTGAATGTGTCATTTCCGATACTACAATAGGAGGAGTTGCTGATGCGGCCAGGTGTGCAGACCAATTTGTAAGAGAAGGTGTAGGTGTTTCCCTAACGGTTACTCCCTGCTGGTGTTATGGTACTGAAGTTATGGATACCGACCCCCTGATACCTAAAGCTATATGGGGGTTCAATGGCACTGAAAGGCCTGGTGCTGTCTACCTTGCCGCTGCTCTGGCAGGATATACACAAAAAGGACTTCCAACTTTTGGCATTTATGGTAGACATGTACAAGATATGGATGATCAGTCAATTCCGGAGGATGTCCAGGAAAAAATTCTTCGTTTTGTAAGAGCTGGACTCGCCGTAGCCCAAATGAGGGGAAAATCATACCTTTCCTTAGGATATACCTCTATGGGCATTGCTGGCTCAACAGTTGATCCTGATTTTTTTCAGGATTACCTGGGTATCAGGACTGAATTTGTAGACATGACTGAGATCAGTCGACGTATTGAGCAGGAAGTCTATGATAGGGAAGAGTTTGAAAAAGCAATGAAATGGGTTGGAGAACATTGCAAAGAAGGAGAAGATATGAATAAGAATCCTTCCAGCCGAGACAGGAAAGACCGGGAGTGGGAAGTTGTAGTAAAAATGACCCTTATCGTACGTGACCTGATGATTGGAAACCCGGCTCTTCGTGATATTGGATTTGGAGAAGAAGCTTTAGGAAGGAATGCCATTTTAGGTGGGTTTCAGGGGCAACGTCAATGGACAGATTATCTTCCCAATGGTGATTTCATGGAGGCAATCCTAAATTCATCCTTCGATTGGAATGGTATCAGAAAGGCTTTTATTCTTGCAACTGAAAATGATAGCCTTAATGGTATATCAATGTTATTTGGGCACTTACTTAGCAATACAGCACAGATTTTCTCTGATGTACGCACATTTTGGAGCCCCGAATCGGTGGAAAGAGTAACTGGGAAAAAGCTGACAGGCCTCGCAGCTAATGGTTTTATTCATCTCATTAATTCAGGATCAACCACATTAGATGCAACTGCTCAACAGAAAGATAATAAGGGCAATCCAGCGATGAAACCATGGTGGGATATTACCGAGGAAGAAGTAAACAAATGCCTTAAAAACACACAGTGGTGTCCTGCAAATCTTGAGTACTTCAGAGGCGGAGGGTACTCCTCACAATTTAAAACTGAAGGTCAGATGCCCGTAACAATGTGCAGGATCAATCTTGTAAAAGGACTGGGGCCGGTTCTCCAGCTTGCTGAAGGCTGGACAGTAGTTCTACCCCTTGATGTACATGAAATATTAAATAAACGAACAGATCCAACCTGGCCTACAACCTGGTTTGTTCCACGAACCACAGGAACAGGACATTTTAAAGACGTGTATTCAGTTATGGCAAGCTGGGGCGCCAATCATGGAGCAATAAGTTACGGCCATATTGGATCAGATTTAATAACACTTGCTTCTATGTTAAGAATACCGGTTAACATGCATAATATTAATGATGAACAGATTTTCCGTCCGTCAGCATGGTCAGGTTTCGGCTCTGATCTTGAAGGAGCAGATTACAGGGCATGTAATACATATGGTCCTTTATACTAATAATATGGATAAATTAGCACTATGAATAAATCATTTGCAATTGTACCACACTTAATAAAATTCTATATAATCATTTGGATCATGGGATTATTTAGCTCATGTATTCAAACATCAAATCAATACAATATGGGAAGTTACGGATACGATAAAGCATTTTTCAAGAAAAACAACATTGATTTCCTGGAATTGCAGACTGATGATAATCTTTCAAAATTACTAATTGTTGCAGCATATCAGGGTAGGGTAATGACTTCAACAGCAGGAGGTGAGGCTGGCAACAGTTTTGGATGGATCAATCACTCTTTTATTAAGTCTGGGAAAAGAGATCCTCAATTCAATGTTTATGGTGGCGAGGAACGTTTTTGGATAGGACCCGAAGGAGGACCCTTTTCAATATACTTTGATGAAGGGCTTGAACAGGTTTATGAAAATTGGGTAGTACCTGCAGTTATTGATACTGACGAGTATGAAATCGAATATCAGGATACCCGTAAGCTTAAATTTACTAAACAGACGGTACTGAAAAATGCATCTGGAACTAAGTTTTCAGTTGGAATAGAACGTAGTATATCTATATTATCAAGGGAAGAAGTATCAAAATGGCTTGATGTCAATATCCCTGATGATATGCAAATGGTGGCTTACCAGACCGAAAATGTTATTATAAACAATGGCAAGAAAGCCTGGACTAAAGAAGGAGGTTTACTCTCTATCTGGATGCTCAGTATGTTCAATCCCTCGGCAGCAACTACTGTATTTATACCGTTTCAGCAAGAAGGTGAAGGTATAATTGTAAATGATAACTATTTTGGCAAAGTGCCTTCAGAAAGGTTGATTGTTGACAATGGAATAATTTATTTTAATGTTGATGGTAAATACCGTAGCAAAATTGGATTACCCCCTGCAAGAGCTAAATCATTATGTGGAAGTTATGATTCCGATAACAAGGTGCTGACTTTGCTATGGTGTACTCTGCCATCCGAGCCTCAGCAATATGTAAATTCAAAATGGGGTGACCAGGATGATCCTTACAAGGGTGATGTTATCAATTCATATAATGACGGACCTGTAGCTGACGGAACAATTATGGGGCCTTTTTATGAGATTGAAACTTCCTCCCCTGCAGCAGAATTAGCTCCCGACGAGAACATTAAGCATATGCAAAAGCTTGTGCATTTTCAGGGGAACGAACTGGAAATGGCTAAAATTGTTGACAAGCTGTTCAATTTGGATCTGAATAGTATTATGAAGAAATTTTAATAAAATTAACTTAAAAACATAATGGGAAACCATCGTATAGTCCCTAAAGGTCTAACATTACCATTCATTCTTCTTACATCATTATTCTTTGCATGGGCTATACCCAATAACCTCACTGACACTATGCTTGCAGCATTTAAAAGAATAATGAGTCTCTCAGATTCCAAAACTTCATGGATACAGGTTTCCTGTTACTTGCTCGGATATGGCTGCTTTGCAATTCCTGGTGCAATATTTATAAAAAAATACACCTATAAGTCAGGTGTTATGCTTGGCCTTAGCTTATTTGCCCTCGGAACATTCTTATTCTACCCGGCCATGCTGACTTCATCTAATAGTATTAATATCAGTTTCTTGATGTACCTGTCAGCAATATTGATTCTTTTTGCCGGTCTTTCAATTCTTGAGACCTCAACTAACTCTTATGTTTGTGCAATTGGCCCGGAAAAAACAGCAACACAACGTCTGAATCTAGCTCAGTCTTTTAATCCTTTTGGTGCTATTTCAGGAGTAATTATCAGCCAGGTATTTATTCTTTCGAAGTTAAATACCATGACTGCAGTTGAAAGAGCTACTATTCCTGCAAATGAATTGACCAAAATACAGGTAGCAGAATTAAATGCAGTCACCATGACCTATATGGCTGTCGGACTGGTAATGCTTGTACTCCTGCTCGCTATTTTTCTTACAAAAATGCCAAACCTGAAAGAGGAGAATAAAAGCCTTGATCTTGCAGGAACATTTAACAGACTACGGAAGAATAAAAATTATGTTTGGGCTGTTACTGCTCAGTTTTTCTATGTAGGTGCTCAGATAGCTGTATGGTCTTTCATTATCAGATATACCATGCAACAACTTCAATTTGATAATATCATAGCACAACTGGGAGACAGTGCTACAACAGCAGATATTATTGAAAAATTACGAAATGTTGAACCTGTTGCAGCCAGTTTCTATAATTTCTGCGAATGGATAGGACTTGATGTCTTGTTGCCAAGGACACCTGAACAAGCTGGAGCAACATATTATTTAATGTCACTGGTATTATTTGTTCTGGCAAGATTTATCTGTACCTGGCTGATGAAGTTTATTAAACCCAGGAATTTATTAACAATACTTGCACTACTTGCTTCATTGTGTTGCTTAATAGCCATCTATAGCCAGGGATTCTTAGGAGTATATACACTGGTCATTATCTCTGCTTGCATGTCACTGATGTTTCCAACCATTTATAGTATGGGGATTGAGGGTTTAAAGGAGGATACAAAAATCGGTGGAGCAGGTATGGTTATGGCAATAGCAGGTGCCGCATTCTTAACACAGATTCAAGGCATAGTTTCAGATCAGTCAGGTAGTATAAAGTTTGCTTACTGGGTGCCAACCCTGGCATTCCTTGTAATTGCATATTATGCAGCTGTAGTAAGTCGTAAACAAGAATTGAATTATAAATTAAATCCAGATAAGTAAGAATATCAAATTATAGTCTGAATAGGAAAAAGCAAATCATGAATAAGAAATTATGTATAGGAGTTGATTTTGGGACAGATTCTGTTCGTGTTATACTGGTTGATCCGACTGATGGTAATGAATTGGCTTCTTCGGTGTCTGAATACCCCCGGTGGAAAGCCGGCTTATACTGTAATGCAGCAGATAATCAATTCAGACAACATCCCCTTGATTATATTGAGTGTTTAGAGAAAGCCATCAATGATGTAATCAGGAAAGTTCCTGATTCCCCGGCACAAGTAATAGCTATTTCTATAGATACTACCGGCTCTACTCCAGTTGCGGTAGACCGAAGGGGAATCCCTCTGTCCCTGATCCCTGAGTTTGCAGAAAACCCAAATGCAATGTTCATCCTGTGGAAAGACCATACTGCAATTAATGAATCAGATCAGATTAATGAATTGTGCAGGTCCTGGGAAACTAATTTCAATCGATATTCGGGTGGAGTATACTCATCGGAATGGATATGGGCCAAAGTATTACATATTATCAATACAGACGAGAAGCTTGCGAGGGCTGCCTGGTCATGGGTAGAACATTGTGACTGGATGCCGGCATTACTAACCGGTAATACTGATCCCTTACAGATAAAAAGAAGCCGTTGCGCAGCTGGCCATAAAGCAATGTGGAATGAGGAGTGGGGTGGTTTACCCTCTGAAGAGTTTCTACAAAGTCTTAGCCCTGGAATGGCAGGTTTACGGGATCGACTTTACGAGAAAACATACACCAGCGATATGAGTGTAGGTACATTGTCGAAGGAGTGGGCTGGCAGACTTAACCTTAATGAATCTGTAATTATAGGTGTGGGAGGTTTAGATGCTCATTTTGGAGCAGTTGGAGGAGAGATTATTCCTTACTATTTGAGTAAAGTAATTGGCACCTCTACCTGTGACATGCTAATTGCTCCCGTACATGATGTGGGTAATAACCTGATCCGGGGAATCAGCGGGCAGGTTGATGGATCAATTATTCCAGGTATGATAGGAATGGAGGCTGGTCAGTCAGCTTTTGGTGATATTTATGCATGGTTCAGGGATCTGTTACTATGGCCATTGAAGATTGAAGGTTTCAGCAATAAAGGACAGATTGAAGAACTTCAAAACAAACTGATTCCGGAGCTTAGCAGGCAGGCATCTCAACTTCCTCCAGGGGGTGACGGGATTATAGCACTTGATTGGATGAATGGCAGAAGAACCCCTGATGCCAATCCTCATGTTAAAGCAGCCTTAACAGGTTTGACCCTGGGATCTGATGCTCCACGTATTTTCAGAGCTTTGGTGGAGGCAACTGCATTTGGAGCAAAAATGATAGTAGACAGGTTTAAGGAACAAGAACTACCAATACATGGAATATTTGCCCTTGGTGGAGTAGCAAAAAAATCTCCTTTCGTTATGCAGGTGATCTCAGATGTACTTAATATGTCTATCAAAGTTGTGCGTTCTGAACATACCTGCGCTTTGGGAGCAGCAATGTTTGCTTCAGTTGTGGCTGGCATTTATCCAAAGCTTGAAATAGCCCAGAAGAAAATGGGAATGGGATTTGATATGGAGTATTCTCCTAATCCAAAGAATGTTGTGATTTATAAAGACCTCTTTAGAAAGTATACACAACTTGGTAAAATGACAGAGGAGTTAATATAACCGGTACATTGTTAATTACATAATTCCCCGTAGGTATGGCTCTACCGAAGAGGCTGCACGAAGGCGCAGTAGGCAGGAAGCCAGGGCTTATTGATAATGGAAGGATGCAGCCTGATTTTTTTCTTCCATCAAGGAAGAACGAGAAGAAACCGAATCTCGAGGTTTGGAGAAGTGGGACTGTGATATTTGGAATTTTTTTTTAGCTTATACTTTAAGTGAATTTGTAATATGAAGCTTGAAATTATCTGATAATTGTTAGGAGCTCATCTAAATCCTTAATTCTTTCTTCTAGCGAAGGAAACTCACTTAATGGCTCACTAGGTATTGGTTCGTACCAAAATGCAGCTGCTGACCAATCATCCTTCCGTTCATAATAGTCGCAACAACCAATTTGTTGAATTGTTATCCTGCACTCTTGTTTCCAATAAATTGGGTCTGCTATATGCCAACGATACATTGAAACATAATCCCGATTCATTTCTTTTAATTCATTTGTTTTGTAATCTCGATAGCTAACTATTGAATCAGATTTAAAATTAAGATTACAGCCGTGATTGAGAAAAGTCGTTTCCTGAATACCATAAGATAGTCCAACATAATCTTCACTACCTGTTCCACAAATTGTAGGAAATTCATTGTCACCATCCAGATAAAATTTAATCTCACCTTCTCCCCACCAATCAGGATATAGCGTACGAATCCCTAAAACAACACCAATAAAGCGTCCTTTGCCTTTCCTTTTTGGAAGCAATACAAAGTCCTCTTTAAGGGTAGTAGGATTTTGTCTTTGAAAAGAAACATGCAATCTTCCTACGTCATTGTTGTGTTTATCATTGATTGTATAATCAATTTGATAATAAAAATAGAATTCAACATCAGATTCATTTGTAAGAGTTATTTTGGCATTACTTGTAAATGGCATATGTAACCAAATATTTAAAGCTCCTAGCTCTCCTATAGAATGTATTGCTGATTGATAAGATGTGATTTTTGAATGGGCCAATCCCATAAAGTCACCTAATGGACATTCAATGCTAGGGTATTCTTGGCCATCCCAATATACACGAATAACTGTGCTACGCAATAACTTATTGCGTCCTTCAATTTTTTCAGTCCAAAAAAAATCTATGAATTCACCAGTCATCCATATATGTCTTATAGTACCAGATTGTTTGATGTTGCATAAAATGACTTCTTCATTTGCTTTAATCAGTTTTCTTGGAGCACCTTTTCTTCCTATCCCAATTCCACTTGGTGCTTTTCCCCCTTCTCCGGGCTCTCCAGTAGGATTCTCAAAAGAGATTGACCGTGACTTCAGGTTCGTGTTTAAATCATAAAGTTTTACTTCATTTATTTGAGAATAAGTTAAGGAGCTAATCCCAATAAATACTAAAAAGAATAATTGACATTTTCTCATGTTTTATAAAATTGAGTTAAGAATATTTCTTCTGTTAAATTATCGACTGTTTATCATGTTTGCAGCACAAGGCTTAATATAAGAATAGTAGCGTTTCACCTGTCATCGTTTTAAAGGTTGAAGCGAGCTGTAACTCTTAAATATACAGATGAGCCGGCTAATGTTTTTATTCATTATTGTGCCTCGTTTTCATTATTCGCCCTGGATTCGTCCA
>DAOWNN010000217.1 GCA_030642585.1 Bacteroidota bacterium
GAGGACGGAAAATTATGGGAATCTGTTACCATGTCGGCAAATGTCAAGGCCGGAGGATTTCTTACTACCAGTTTAAGCTATTCAATTACTAACAGTACATATAATAATGTGGGCTTTGGCTTAAGCCTTCGTGGAGGGCCTATCCAGCTTTATTTTGTTACCGATAAACTATTTTATAAACTATCTAGATATAGTATCCCTAATGAGGGCACAGACCCTACCAGTATCTTACTTCCCTCCAATCTTAGCAGTTTTAACTTCAGATTTGGACTAAATCTTGTTTTTGGCTGTAAGGCAAAACGACCAAACGACAGACCTTTGATTCAATAAGTTATTAGTTTTGAGTTAAAAGGTAAAAAGTAAAACGATCCTCCGGTTCGTTTATCAATCGGGAAGTTCGATCTACTTAAAAATTAAGTAAATTTGCAGGAATAAAAATTTCCCACATGATCGTTGGTTTGTTTCGAATATTATTGATCTTCATTATAGTTTATTACCTGTTCAGGTTTTTATCGTATCTGTTTAAACCATCAAGCACAGATTATGGTTCCGGAAGAGAGAGTATGAATAAATCTTCTCAAAAGGAAGGGGAGATTACGATAGATCATATGCCAAATTCCAAAAAAAAGGTTAAAAAGGACAAAGGAGACTATGTGGATTATGAGGAGGTCCCTTTCAAGAAAAAAAAGACGGATTAGAATAACGAACGAGGATTAACAAAATAAGATTTTAGAAGCATAGGAAAATGAAGAATATAACAATAAGTAAATTTCAATTTCAGACTCTGGTCCCACACTTTTCAGCGATAGTAATTTTTCTGATTCTTACTTTCGCGTATTTATCTCCCATGCTGGAGAAAAAACAACTTCGGCAGCACGATAATTTACAGTTCAAAGGAATGTCTAAGGAAATTGTTGACTTTAGAGAACAGTCAGGAGAAGAACCCCTTTGGACAAACAGTATGTTTGGGGGAATGCCTGCATACCTGATCAGTGTGCATTATTATTCAAATTTGTTCAAGCATGTCGACAGGTATATTTCTCTTGGGTTAAAAGCTCCTGCTAAGTATGTTTTTTTAAGCTTTTTGGGTTTTTATTTTTTACTGGTCTTTGGTTTTAGAATGAACCCATGGTTAGGAATAATAGGGGCAATTGCGTTTGGCTTTTCTTCTTATTTCTTCATAATTTCTGCGGCAGGACATAATACCAAGGCTCATGCACTTGCATATATGGCTCCGGTTTTAGCTGGTATTGTAATTGCGTTTAATGGAAGAATCCTTTGGGGTGGTATTATTACCGCTATTGCCCTGGCATTACAGATTTCAGCCAACCATCCACAAATGACTTATTATACAATGTTAACGGTTCTTGTTTTTGGACTTGTTTTTTTGATTCGTGCTTTTAAGGACAAAAGCCTTATTCTGTTTTTTAAAACGGTGGGAGTTCTTTTTCTGGCCGTTATCCTTGCTGTTGGAGTGAATTTTACTTCCTTGTGGCTTGTTTATAAATACGGAAAAGTTTCCATTCGTGGAGAGTCTGAGCTTAGCTCAAATCAGGAAAATAAAACTACGGGACTGGATAAGGATTATATACTGAATGATTATTCTTATGGAATTGATGAAACACTAAATTTAATGATCCCAAATTTTAAGGGAGGTGCTTCATCGGGCTTTGACCTGAAGTCGGAAACCTACAAAGAATTGCGCAGGAACAATGTCCCTAATGCAAAACAAATTGCCGAACAAAGTCCACTTGCATATTGGGGAACCCAGAGATTAGTTTCCGGCCCGGTATATATTGGGGCGGTGCTTGTTTTTTTGTTTTTTTTCGGACTGTTTTTTGTCAAGGGCTCATATAAATGGTGGTTGGTAAGTGCCACTTTGCTGTCTATAATGTTAGCCTGGGGTAAAAATTTTATGTTTTTATCAGATTTTTTTATCAACTATTTCCCGGGATATAATAAATTCCGGGCAGTTTCTATGACACTTGTTATTGCTGAAATTACCATCCCTCTTCTTGCCATGCTTGCTGTAAAGAAATTACTGGAAGGGAACTACAAGAAAGAGGAAGGATTACAGGCACTTAAATACTCTTTCATAATTGTTGGAGGCATTAGCCTGTTTTTTGCTCTCTTTCCCGGCCTTTTTTATAATTTCTCAGCTCCTATTGATGAACAATTGATAGCCAGCGGATGGCCAGCACAATTTATTCAGGCAATCCATCTCGACAGAAAAAACCTCCTGCAAACAGACGCTTTTCGATCATTCTTGTTTATTCTCTTTTCCTCGGGACTACTGTTAACTTTTATTAAGGGATGGCTGAAAAGCAATTACGTCATACTTGCTCTTGGGCTATTATTCCTTGTTGATTTATGGCCGGTGGATAAAAGGTATCTGAACAATGATAATTTTGAGGCTCCACGCATGATTAACAACACATTTTTACCAAATGCTGCAGACCAGCAAATTCTTCTGGATAAAGATCCCAATTACAGAGTTATGAATCTCACAGTAAGCACTTTTAATGACGCCACTACTTCATACCTTCATAAATCTGTTGGGGGTTACCATGGTGCAAAAATGAGAAGATACCAGGAGCTTATAAGCTATCATATAAGCCAGAACAATATGGAAGTTGTAAATATGCTTAATACGAAGTATTTTATTATTGCAGGACAAAACAACCAGCCTGTAGCACGTTACAACCCCGATGCTTTGGGGCATGCATGGTTCATTGAGAAATTTAGTATTGTAGAAAATGCCGATAGTGAAATTGAGGCATTGAATGAAATCAAGCCCAGGTATGAAGCAGTTATAGATAAACGGTTTGAAGAACATGTTGAAGGATTGAACTTACAAACAGATTCTCTTGCCTCTATAGAATTGAAGTCTTATGCTCCAAATTACCTTGTATATGAATCTCATTCAAGTATTGAACAACTGGCTGTTTTTTCAGAGATTTATTATGATCAGGGATGGAAAGCTTATATAGATGGAACTGAAACGCCTCATTCCAGGGTAAATTATGTGCTTCGTGGAATGAGACTACCTCCCGGCGAACACAAAATTGAATTCAAATTCCATCCTCAGGCATATTATACCGGGGAGAAAATTTCACTTGCCAGCTCTGTTTTATTGTTGATCATGCTGATTGTATTAAGTATATTTTCTGTAAAACATAACAATGGCTTAAAGTTGCACAAAGAAGAATAACTTAAAATACAGACTTTGTGTACCTTAGTGTCTTAGAGCCTTGGTGGCAAAATAATCTAAAAAAACAGATAATATTATTTAAGTTCAAGGTCTCTTTAAATTCATAAATTATAGCTTAATAGCTTCAAACAAGGAAGCAAATAAATATGAATGTCGTCAACTATAAAAATTGTCCATTGTGTGGAAGTTCCGATATCAAAAAGCACATGGAAGTTAAAGACTATTTTTTGAGTGCAGAAAACTTCAGCCTGTTTCGATGCTCTCAATGCGAATTTGTATTTACACAGAATCACCCCGGGAAAAAAGGTATTTCTTCCTATTACAAGTCAGAAGATTATGTTTCACATAGTAATACCCGCGAGGGTATAGTGAATAAAATATACCATTTTTCCCGTGGATATATGCTTGGCAGAAAAAGAAAACTTATTGAAAGGCTTATACACAAGAAAACAGGAAATATTTTGGATATTGGGAGCGGAACAGGTTTTTTTCTTAATCATATGAAAGAACATGGCTGGGGTGTAACAGGAATTGAACCCAGCGAGGAAGGTCGTAAATTTTGTCGTGAGCAGTTTGCACTGGAAATCCAGGATGAAAAGACCCTGTTTACATTGGATAAAGAGAGCTTTGACGTGATTACCCTGTGGCATGTGCTTGAACATGTGCAGGATATGGACGAGTATATGGTAAAAATTCGTTCCATACTCAGGAAAGATGGAATTTTACTTATAGCCCTGCCCAATTTTAATTCTACAGATGCGGCAATCTATAAGGGAAAATGGGCTGCATATGATGTTCCGAGACATTTGTGGCACTTTACTCCATTTTCTTTTAAGAAACTTGCTGCAAAATACCAGTTTCAGTTGCTTAAGATGAAAAGCATGCCCCTGGATGCAGGATATGTGTCCTTGTTAAGTGAAAAATACCGGAATAATCCCTTAGGTTTCCTTACCGGAGGCATTATTGGAGTTTTCTCATTGTTTTCAGGACTTGTAAATGTTAAAAAGAGCAGTTCAATTATTTATGTTCTGAAGAAGCATTGAGATCCTTTAGCCTGGAGATTTTGATATTCACCCCCTGTTGGGGATGAGGTGTTTCGTGTAGCCGTAAGCCTCCTGATCCCGGAGTACCGGAACCAGGAGGCTTATTCAAAGTTTGCCCCTGCCTGCTCGCCTTTGCGTAGCCGCTTCGACAGAGCAAGGCCGGCAGGCAAGGCCTTCAGGGCAAATAATGGGAGTATGAATGCTTGATTCATTGTATTTGGCTACAAGTGACTATTACTCTACCCTTCCTTTTGCAGCCTGTTTCATGAAATTTTGTCATTAAGTGGTGGCTACTCTACTTTTCTTGTTCAACTTGTTTTATTAGATTTTGCCACGAAGTGGCTAAATTTGAATATCCGTCCCTGAAAGGGGCGGTTAAAAACGAAACGGGTAAAAGATCCCTGAAGGGCATACGCGTCAACCTAACTTGGCTTTATCTTTGATTAACAACAGCTTACGCTTTATTATTCTTTGTAATACAAAAGTGACACCATCCTTAATTAGCAATCCAAATTCTTAGTGTTTTCTTGGTGTCTTTATGCCTTTGTGGCTATCTTTTTCTTGCCACCCCAGTAC
>DAOWNN010000287.1 GCA_030642585.1 Bacteroidota bacterium
TAGTAATAAGCTCAATCCCTGGCCAAAGGCTTATAGTACAAATTAATTTACTTCAAATGAAACTTGAAAAGTGCCAACTGCCGACTTGATTTCGGCTTTCGAATTCAGGCTAAAACAGGCTCAATATGCCCGCTTAAGCCAATGAGAGCCAGTCTAACGGGATCATGCGCCTGGCAGGCATTATGGCTCATTCAAAAAAATAATCGATTAAAATGACAGAGAGTCGCTTAAAAACTATTAGCAAATATTGTAATTAAAAATGAGAGTAAGATCAATAATAATAGTACTGTTCCTGGCAACCAGCCAGTTTCTAACTGCCCAGAATCTTGATATTTCAGGATTTGCAAGAAGCTATGAGGGTATATTGTTTAATACCGGTGATTTTGCCATTGTACAGCAAACACTAAATTTAAACTTTGAGGGGAGTGGAGATAAAATTGCTTTTAAGGCAAACCCTATGATGTACCTTTACAATTCAGACAGCCTGGACTTCAGGATGAGGGAACTCTATCTTGATTTGTATTTTGATAACTTTGATATCAGAGTAGGCAGACAGCAGATTGTATGGGGAAAAGCGGATGGAGTGTTTATTACCGATATTGTTTCACCACTAAATCTAACTGAATTTCTTTTGCCTGATTTTGATGAAATCAGAACAGGTGTTATTGCTACAAAATTGGATTATTATATTGGGAATAACACTTTCGAAGTAATTTGGATCCCTGTATTCACTCCAACCGAAAGGCCTGCTCCCGGATCAATATGGTATATTCAACCAGAAATGCCTGCCCCGGTAAGCTATGACTGGTCAAAGTCTGAAATAAATGCCAGTCTTGAAAATAGTGAGGTGTTTGGTAAATTCTCAATGATAACATCAAATATTGATTTTGAAATAATGGGAGCTTTCACATGGGATGACAACCCAAGTATGCACATTCAAAAACAATTTGAAATTGATACAACTACAGGCAATCCCATACTTACAGGCCTTACTATTACACCACAGCATCATCGCCTATCTGTTGGAGGAGGTTCTTTCAGCACAGAAATTAAGGGAGTTGTGTTGCGTGGAGAAGGGGCTTATTACAATGGAAAATATTTTCAGACAGAAGACCCCATGGCAGAAGATGCCCTTATTCAAAAAGATTATCTCCACTATTTAGTAGGTCTTGATTTTAGTTTGGGGGGCTTAATGCTTAGCACTCAATTTATTCAGAAAAGCATTCTAGATTATGACGATTTCTTACTGAATGATAAATCTGTAAATACAATGACTTTCCTGGCTCGCTACGATCTTATGCGGGAGACACTTCACCTTGAACTTTTTTCATATATAGGACTCACAAATGAAGACGCACTGATAAGGCCAAAAATTACCTATGACTTCGAAGATAGTTTTTCTATCCTTTTGGGATCAAATATCTTCATTGGTGATTCACAAGGACAATTCGGTCAGTATGGTGATAATTCAATGATCTATGCCAAACTAAAATATAGCTTTTAGGATATATAAGAATCTTAAATTCCGGAACTCTAATTAACAGTTAATAAGACATTTGAATAAGAAATAAGCAAGCCAACTTATGTTTAAAAACAGTAGATTTGATCTTCTCAAAACTGCTGTTTTTTGTATCTTTGTAGTTCCTGAATACTATCTCCAATGCCCTCACCTTAAACATACAAAATGGCTTTAAAAATTCTTGATTTATCGGTAAAAAACAAGCTCATACACAGGCTTTGTAAAGCAGTCAAGTTATATGGGCTCGTGCTAATTAGCTTCAATAAAAAACTTAAAAAAGTTACTCTTCCCCTGATCTTTGGCCTCTTATTCCTGCAATCCGGAGGATTTGTTTTTGGCCAGGAATTATCAATCCAGTCGGCCGTTGATTCTGCACTATTAAACAATTTCACTTTAAAAAATGCCAGGCTACTTGTGGAGCAAAGTACTGTGCAGGAAGAATTAAAGTTCAGCCCTGGACAAACAGACATCAGTTATTCCTACGGTGAACTAAATGCAAGCATCCCGGATAGCTACCTTGAAATTGAGCAAGACTTTGGGAATGTTGTGAAACAAGTTCGACTATCTGGTGAATCTAAAGCATTAACTTCAATCCATAAATCTCAACTGGAACAATTAAAACGGCAAATTACTTTGGATGTAAAAATGAAATGGCAGGAATGGATATACTACTGCCAGAAAATAAAGCTTTTGGATAAAGAATTTAATATTCTGAGAAATCAATGGCAAGAAAAAAAATTGAAAGACGACACTGGTGAAATCTGTTGCTTAAATATTTGTTTTATAGAAACTGAAATGAGCAAGATCAGAAATGCATCTGCAATAGAAAAAGTCAATCTCATCAAAGCAAAGAAAGAATTATTAATCATGACCATGATTCGGGGAGAGATTAAACCACCTGAATGTTATACTCTGAAAATAAATCAACTTCCATCTGACAGAGTTTTAATGAACTCCCAACTTCTCAATTTGCAGCAGGCCAGGATATATCATTCACAAAAAGTATGGAACACTGCAAAATCAGATTATTTTCCTGATTTATATTTCAGTTACTTTAACCAGGCTATTTCCCCAGAAATAGGACTGCAGGGATTTAAGGTCGGTATGCGCATTCCACTCTGGTTTTTTCCAACTCAAAAGGCTACCAGGAGTGCCAAAATTGATGTTGAATGTGCTAAAAATGAATATGAAAGAACCAAAGCATACCTTAATTCTGAATATGAAAACAGTTTGAAAGAACTAAATATATATCTTCAATTGTTTGAAGAGCATGGAGAAGATTGGGAACAACAATCCAGATTGCTCCTTGAAAGATCGGGAATTCAGTTAAGCCTTGGAGAAATTGATCAATTCGTATATGTTCAAAGTTACAGACAGGCACTGGAACTGCAAAAACAAAGAATTGAACTTATAAACAATTTGAACCTGGCAATCATTAAAGTTGAATACTTTCAACCACAGCCAGGGAATATTACTAATCCAGGAGAGCTTATGTCAGCTAATCAAAATTCTTTAGAGTAATATTTCATTCTCCAATTTCTATTTCCCTGATCATCGCAGTAAGTTTATCATTTGCCGGGGTGAAAATTAAAAAATAGAATTAAATTTGATCCCTTAATTCAAATTATAAACACATGAAATATATATCCTTCTGCATATTCTTTCTGGCATTTTCTATTACGGCTTCATCACAGGACATCAGACATAAACTGAGTGTGAAAATAAACGTCCATGACCATCTGATTGAAGTAATTGATGAGATATTGATTCCCGGAGATTACCTCATGGCTAATCCTGACCTTATATTTTCGCTTAATTCGAATCTTAAGGTATATTCAACAGATGAGAAAATAACAATTCAGGAGACCTCCGAA
>DAOWNN010000102.1 GCA_030642585.1 Bacteroidota bacterium
ACAGATGAAAACAAAATATTTTATTCCACTTATACTAGGCATTGTCTCAATGATCAGTTTCAGCAATTGTAATAAAGAAACTGTAACAAAATTTCTTATAGAAGTGGATAGTATTGTTATGGCCGACACTATTGTTATGCCTGACCCTCTGATCATTGAATTATACGGGACTATTGGTAACACTGGATGTTACGAGTTTTCAAATCTTGAAATTGATCAAAATGACACTACTATTATTTTGGAAGTCTGGGGGAAGAAAACAGAATCAAAAGACCTTGATTGTCCTGATATGCTTGTATTGCTGGACGGGGCTACTGTAGAAATAAATTTTAGCACTCCGGCAAGCTATGTTATTGAGGTAAAACTGCCCGATAACAGGAAGTTGAGTGAGCCGGTAGTAGTTTTATCTCCATAAGCAAATACCTGTGCCTGAGATTTTTCCTATAAAACTTAGTTATACCTGGTGCTACCTGGTAAAGCAGGGAGACAAACTTTTGATGATTGATGCAAGCCTGTCAGGGTTTGAGAAGAAATTTGAAAAGAAAGTAAGAGCCCTTGGGCTGGCAGTTGAGGATATTGACCTGATCATACTTACCCATGTACATTATGATCATGTTGGAATCACAAACTGGGTAAAAGAAAAAAGTGGAGCCCCGGTTATGGTACATGAAAAGGAAGCCAGTATCCTTGAAAAAGGAGGAACTCCTATCCCTTTAGGAACCGAAACCCTTGGAAAACTCCTGAATAAACTCGGTAATATTTTTAATTTTATTTTTTCTTACAAACCGGTGAAAGCCGATATTCTTATTAAGGATATTCTATCCCTGGCAAAATTCGGATTTTCAGCCACTGTGGTACCAACCCCGGGACATACAGAAGGATCAATTTCCGTTTTATTTGGTACAGGAGAAAGCTTTGTGGGTGATTGCTGCTTTCAGATTTTTAAGCGAAAAGATGTATTCCCTATCTTTGCAAATGATGTCCCCCAACTCTTAAAAAGCTGGATAAGCCTTCTTAATTCCGAAGCATTGACCTTTTATCCCGGGCATGGACAGGCTTTTACTAAAGAAGTATTACGCTTTTCTTTTGAAAAAAATCAAAGCAGAATCTAAAATCAGGTTTTTGGCATACTCCTTGATACACTATTATTTCGTTTCTTTTCAAATTTAAATTCTATATATTTGCGACAAGCGATTAGATAAAATATAAAATCATGAAAAAAGTTTTAATTCTGTTTCTTTCAGTATTACTTGTTGCTCCTGTTTTTGCCCAGGAAGATAAAAAAGAGCAAAGAAAAGCTGAAAAAGAAGCCAAAAAAGAGGAAAAAGCACTGCGGGAAGCAGAAGCTGCTGCCATAATGAAAGCAAGCCTTGCGGCACAACAATTTGTCCTTGAAGCAGATTTTTTAGCAGATAAAGGAGGTAAAAGAATAGTAGTTCAATCAAATCTAAACTTTGTGGGTGTTGATGGTGACAAAGGGGCATTTCAGTTTGGAAATGGTCAATCAGTAGGATATAACGGTGTAGGTGGTGTTACTGTTGAAGGAAATGTTAAGGATTTTGAATTAAAAGAATCTAAAAACGGAACTTTTATTGTCAATTTCAGGATTGTATCCTCTTTTGGAAATATCTTTGTAAACATGTCAGTTAGTCCCGGTGGGAATGCAAATGCTAACGTTAAAGGTAATAGTTCCGCTACCCTCAGATATTCCGGAACGGTTGTCCCATTGGGTGCTTCCAAAGTTTATAAAGGATCCCGGATTCTTTAGGATTTAAACAAGCAGGAAGTAGAAATAACTAAGTCTGGCATTTATGTCCTTAGACTAACTGGAACCACGCGCTTTAGCCCTGCAGTCTGTTGAGCTGTTAGGATAATGCTTATCAAAGAATACTTAAGCTTGATGCGTAAACCTGAAAGGGCCTAATACAAATAGCACCTGGCTCGCCCTGTTAAATAGTGGTATAATCACTGCTGCAGAGCAGCATTTCATAGGGTAGATCCATTATTCTATGTAACCGACCTATTATATAAACACTGTACTTTAATTAACTTTGTTGAGCTCCTGCTCACTGCATTTTTGAAATTTGAGTTTCACGAATAAAATTTCCTATTTTTGATCATTGTAATAAGATAGCTATACTAAATTGGGAGAAAGAAAAAACATAAGCAAGGGAAAACTGGATAAAGTTTCATTTGAACATCTTTTTCGTAGCTATTTCTCCCCTCTTTGTTTGTTTGGAATGAAATACCTTAAAGACATGGACACAAGCAAAGAGATTGTTCATGATGTATTTGTCAATGTCTGGTCCAAACGCAATGAGCTTGACTTAAACAAATCTCTAAAGACCTACTTATTTACCTCTGTATACAACCGGAGCTTGAATTATATCAGAGACCATAAAAAGCTTAAAGGATTAGAGGAATTTAGGCCTGAACAACTTGAACAATCACCCTTTGACGCTTCTGCCGAACTAGAAGGAAAAGAACTTCAGAGCCAGATTCAAAAGGCCATTGAATCCCTTCCTGAACGAACCAGGAAAATATTTGTAATGAACCGGTTTGAGGGATTAAAATACAAGGAGATTGCAGAAGAACTTGAAATTTCCCAAAAGACTGTGGAAGCACAGATATCATCTGCATTAAAAGTGCTCAGGGAGAAACTTAAAAACTATCTTGAAATAGCAATCCTATTATGGATTACATTTTTTTAAACTAATATAGGGTAAAACCCTTTTAATGTGTGAAACTTATGAACCCTTAAGAATGAGTCCCAAGGAAAAAAATATTGATTATCATGTTCTGATTGCGAAAGTCCTTGCAAAGGAAGCAACAAAGGAGGAAATCAACATTATCGATCATTGGATATCAGCTTCTGAAGACAACAAGAAACTATTTGAGGAATACAAAAGCCTAATCATGGCTGTTGACATGGAGAAAGAAGCCAGGGATATCGATCTGGATAAGGAATGGGCTATCATGAAATCACGCATGGATACCCTTAATGTTAAAAAGATTTCTCCTTCAATTAAGTCGGGATATCATCTAAGCAGTTTGAGAATGAATTATGCAGCTGCTGCTGCTATGGTGTTTATTGTTGTATTTTTTGGGCTTAAGTTTATCAGGAGTCTTAACTCAATAGAATTTACAACCGGAGCTCTCGCTGAACAAATTTTCCTGCCAGATAGCTCTAAAGTAAACTTAAATGCCCATTCAAGTATAGTTTATCCCAGGAAATTTTCAAAAAATGAAAGAAAAATATCATTCAAAGGAGAAGCCTACTTTGAAGTTACATATGATCCTGAAAAAATGTTCAGTATTAATACAGACGAAGTTCTTATTGAAGTCCTCGGAACTTCATTCAATCTAAATGCATATAAGCACCTGGAGAATATAGAGCTTGTTGTAAATACAGGGAAGGTTGCTTTAAGGTCATTAAAGAAAGAAAGTGAGAGAGTTATCCTGGAAGCAGGGAATAAAGGAGTCTATTCAAAAAAAGATGGGAAATTATCAGGTTCATTGAATACAGACATTAATTTCCTTTCATGGAAAACCAGGAAATTAGTATTCATAAATGAAGAATTTGGAAATATCATTCATACCCTGGGCAATGTTTATCAAAAGGAAATAGTTATCTTAAACGAAGATCTTATTCCCTGCAGGGTGACTACTACTTTTGATCAATTATCATTTGATACGGTATTGCGGATTCTGGAAGCAACACTTGAATTGGAGGTGGAAGAAAAAGAATCTGTGATTTACATAGATGGCCCGGGATGTTAAGAAGAGAGAGGGAGCGATGGAGCGACTGGGCGACAGAGAGAGTGAGCGACAGAGAGAGTGAGCGACAGAGAGACTGAGAGAAAGGGGGAGAAAGAAGAAAAAGAAGAGGTGAGCGGTGAGTATAAAACTCGTAAATCATGCGGAAAATTCGTAGAGATCGCTTCGTTTCACTCGCGATGACAATTTTTCCGCATAGCAGAATGCTAAACCTGTAGACATATATCAGGATAAGACAACAAGAGTAAATAATGTCAAAGGTATAATGTCAAATGTTGAGGCATCTTTTATGTACATTAATGTTTCTGAAGTTCATGACTAAAACCAGGAGACTAATTGCATTTATCTGGATAATCCTTCTTATCTCCACCTCAGATACTTTTGCACAGGATGATCTTCTAAAGAAAAAAATTACAGTTAGTTTTCAGGATGAGACTCTTGGCCAGATTCTTAAAACCATTGAGGATTTGGGAGGTTTTCATTTTTCCTACCGGAATAAATATGTGCCCACAAAAAAGAAAATCAGCCTTGAGGCGCAAAACCAAAGTATATCTGATATTCTGCATAATTTATTGAATGAGCTTGACCTTGAGTATGAAATTATTGAGGGAGAGATTGTACTTCATCCTGTAATCCAAAAAAAAACAGAAATAACTGAGGAAAAATACAGTATCAATGGTTATGTCCTTGACAATGCTTCAGGGGAAAGCCTGATTGGTGCTACAATTTTTGTTGATAGCACCACTACCGGGACTATTTCCAATGCCTATGGTTTCTACTCACTTACTCTACCTCCGGGCAGGTATCCCCTGGTCTATTCTTTTGTGGGTTATGAACCTTATAGGGTGGACATCCAATTATATTCTGATCAAGTTATAAATATAGATATGGATCAGGACTTAACTCAGATACGAGAAGTTATTATTAACAAAAGAAGTAGCGAAAGAACATATGGGGGACTTGCACAACTGAGTATGACAGGTATGAAACCAAAACAGGTAAAAAAAATACCAGCTTTGCTTGGCGAAGTAGACGTTATTAAGTCGCTGGAGTCTCTGCCGGGAATTACATTTTTTGGAGATGGCTCCACTTTCTTTTATGTAAGAGGAGGGAATAAAGATCAAAACCAGATATTAATTGATGATGCTCCTGTTTTCAATCCCGCTCATTTGTTTGGCTTTTTTTCCAATATCATTCCAGATGCAATAAAAGATGTTCATATCTACAAAGGAAATATGGGACCACAGAAAGGGGGACGGCTTTCTTCGCTGATTGATGTCCGCACCAGGGATGGGAATATGAAAAAGATTGGGGTAAGTGGAGGATTGGGACTTATTTCTGCAAGACTCTCTGTAGAAGGCCCTATAATAAAGGACAAAAGTTCATTTTTTATTTCCGGAAGAAGATCATATTTCAAATGGCTCGTTCAACAAAATGTCCCGGAGGTGCAAAGCATGTATTTTTCAGATTTCAATGCCAAATTCAATATCATTGCTAATTCGTCCAACAGATTTTACCTTACTCTTTACCTGGGCAAGGATGATTTCACTTCTTTGAGTGGCAGCTCCGATGCTGCGGGTATTAACTGGGGAAATGTTTCAGGCTCATTCAGATGGAATCATTTATTCAGTGAACGCTTATTTTTAAATGCAATTTTTTATAGTGGGAAATATGATTATTCCCTCCTTACTTCAGTTAACCAGAATGATAAATGGAATTCCACAATCAAAAATACAGGCTTAAAAACAGATTTTAGTTTTTATTTGGATCCTTCCAATACCTTAAGGTTTGGACTGGATATGGGTTTCTATGAAATAAATCCCGGGAATTTTACTTTTGGTGATATTTCAAGTAATGGTGATGTTCCCTGGGTTCCTGTTAAGAACTCACTGGAATGGAATATTTACTTCAACTATGAAAGAAAATTGGGAGAGAGAATAAACCTGTATTTAGGTATCCGGGGAACCTTATGGCAGAGTATCGGCCCTACTACTGAATATGTATATAATGATTCGCATCAAGCTGTGGCCTCCATTGAATTTGACAGGAAACAAATTTACAATTCTTACTTTAGCCCGGAGCCCAGGTTGGGAATTTCCTATCTCCTTTCAGAAACCAGCTCCCTTACAGCCGCTTATGCCAGAAACATTCAAAATATTCACCAGATCAACAACTCTGTAAGTCCATTTACATCTCTCGATGTATGGCTGCCTTCAGGGCCCAACATTCAACCACAAATTGCGAATCAGTTAAGCCTGGGATACAACAGAAACATTTTCATTAAGACACTGCAGCTATCAGTAGAAGCTTACTACAAAAAAATGGAAAACCAGATTGATTATGAATATCATGCCCAAATGCTTCTGAACCCTCTTGTTGAGGGAGAGCTCAGGTTTGGTGAAGCATGGTCATATGGAATTGAATTTCTTATTGAAAAAGAACTTGGAAAACTTACTGGAAGCTTATCATATTCACTTTCAAAAACCGAGAAAAAAATTCCTGAAATTTATCAGAATAAACCCTTTCCTGCGTTTTATGACCGGCCTCATGAATTGAATTCATTTCTTTCTTACCAGGCAGGTAAGAGATGGACCCTGGCAGCCATGTGGACTCTAACTTCAGGAGCTGCATATACGACTCCGAGTTCATTTTTTTATTACCAGGGTCATTCGATTCCAATCTATACTGAAAAAAATAATGATCGCCTGCCCTCATACCACAGGCTTGATATAAGTATAGGCCTGAATATGAGTAAGGTAGGTGGTAAATATGAACATGACCTCTCTGTGTCTGTCTACAATCTGTATGGCAGACATAATCCAATTGCAGTCAATTTCAATAAAATTGAAAATCAATATGAGACACTACTAATCCCGGGTAATTATTATGAACTCCCGGTGATTGTTCCAAGCCAGCTCTATTTTTACAACTTTGTACCATCGCTTAATTATAATTTTAGATTCTGATGCGAAAATTAGCAACATTCATATTTATCCTCCTGCTTCTGTTTTCTTGTGAAGAAAAAATCGACTGGGACCTTAATACCAGAAACCTCCCCCTTCTTGTTATTGAGGGAATGATAAGTAATGAACGAAAGCCTCACAGGGTGATTCTTTCCAAACCTGTAACAAAATTAAATGAAACCCCCGAACCTGCTGAAGGGGCTATTGTTGCAATAACTGACGGAACCAATATTTTTCTCCTGTCGGAAGATGCCAGAAATCCGGGGACATATTATACAGACTCAAGCATACAGGGAGTTACCGGTCAAACCTATTATCTCTATATCAATTGGAATAACAGGGAGTTCATAGATTCAGCCTATATGCCACCTGTAGAGCCATTGAAACCATTCATTTACAGGAAAACACAAGAAAACCCTGTTTTCTACTTGTTAGGAGACCAGGCTTCAAGTGAGCCTTCCATTGTAAAGGTATATTATGACTGGTCACACCTGGTTAATGAGTCCCTGAAGGAGGAGGCCATGGCTTTGAGTTACTATTATTCTCTTAACACTATAGATGTAAATGAAATGTTTAAGCCAGATCAGGAGAAGGTTTATTTCCCTGCAGGATCAGTTGTATTTCGAAAGAAATTTTCGGTTTCAGCAAAATACCAAAACTTCTTAAGGTCTATGCTTATGGAAACAGAATGGAAGGGTGGGGTTTTCGATGTATTGCCGGCAAGCATCCCTGGCTCAAACCAGGGCAGGGCAGTTGGGATTTTTTCTGCCTCCAGTGTTGTATCCGACACTAACCTGATCTATCCTCTCCCTTAACCCGCTTTATTCATACAAAAGCGAAGCGCATTGTATGAACCGGAACGAAGTGGAGCTCGACGAAGTCAATATGCGAAGGATAGTGGGCCGCAAAGCGGGAACCGACCAACGGGAGCTCACGATGTAAACCCCGATTTAGAC
>DAOWNN010000207.1 GCA_030642585.1 Bacteroidota bacterium
GCATCCTCCACCAAATATCATAACTGCATCTTTCATGCTTGCCTGGTTAACACTGTAAATATCTTCGGCACTTAGCTTAAAGCCATTATCCTGCATATGTTGAATATTCATTTTTTCTATGAGAAGAGGAATCCACATGCCCTCATCGGCCCGTAAAATTGAAGTTGAAGAAATTATCAGGCTAAGGCTTATAAGAATAATTAATCGTTTCATTATTGTTTAATTAAAATTAGAAGTATATGTTTTAATTTATGTCTGATGGTAAATGTGACCTATCATTCCATTCCATTATTCCAGTATTCCACTTTTGCACTATTCCAGTTTCTTTAGCTCTTCATAAAGCCTTTGGAGGGGAAGTCCCATTACATTGAAAAATGAACCCTCGATTTTCTCCACACCAATATAACCAATCCATTCCTGTATGCCATAAGCTCCGGCTTTATCATAAGGCTTATATTGATCTACATAATAAATTATTTCCTCCTCACTCAAGTGACTAAAATAAACCTCTGTAGTTGAATAGAAAGTAGTTTCCCTGTTCATTAATTTCAGACAAACTCCTGTTATTACGGTATGACTGTTTCCTGCAAGGCTCCTCAGCATATCGATTGCATCCTTGCGGTCTTTAGGCTTATTTATAATGCGATTATTACAAACAACTATTGTATCAGCTGTAAGTAATACCTCATTTTCTTTTAAACTGTCCTGAAATTCCAGGGCTTTCTTTTTAGCGAGAAAAACCGGAACTTTCAGAGGATCCATATCTTCAGGAAAAAATTCATCAGTTTCCGGTATTTGAACTATTTCTACCGGTAAATTCAATCCGCGAATCAAATCTCTTCTCCGTGGAGACTTGGAAGCAAGCAGGATTTTCCAATCTAACATACCATTGTTCATAATCAACCCATATTAACTAATTGGTAAACAATTATAAAATGAGCCAAAACAGCGTAAGTAAGGCCAGAAAGCATAATGACCTTGGTAAGTAAACTTGCTACATGATAGGCTTTGCTTGAATTTGCTTTCCAAAGCCAAATTACAAGGAATACCATCGGTAGTAGTAAGGCAAAAATCATATAAATAAGGGTAATAGGATCATTCAGGTAAAGAATGACAATTAAAAACAATGCTAACAGGCTAATCAAAATCAAGCTTGAAACAATTATCTTGGAAACATTCAGTCCTAAAACAATTGGCAAGCTTCTCCTTCCACAGGCATTATCTCCCTCAAAATCTTCCATATCCTTTACAAGCTCCCTTATCAATGTTGTAATAAATGCAAAAAAAGAAAATCCTCCAATCCAAACCAAAATATGATTCAGGTTTATATCAAAGTCTATCATGATAGCACTATATTCATTCATTAATAAAGGAATTTCGAAAAGAGCTACCATAAAAGGAACTAGTCCGGTTAAAAAAGCTACTAACAGATTCCCAATAAGGAATTGTCTTTTATAAGTCGTGGAATAAAACCATAGAAGACCAGATACCAAAAGGAAAACAAAGCCCAAAAACATCATGTCAATAGACCATGCAAGATAGAACCCTAAAGCCACTCCCAAGCCGTTGAGTGTCAGGTGGATGGCCATGGTCAGCCTACGGGATATTAGTTTCCCGACTATTACACGGTGAGGCCGGTTTAGCTTATCTGTTTTGGTATCAAAATAATCATTAATCACATATCCGGCTGCAGTCAGAAAAACTGTTGATAAAACCAATAATAAAAACTGGAAATCTGAAAGCTGCAAGTCCATATCCGGAACCTTAACAGTCTCAGAATTAATATGCACATAAATATTTTTTAACATTGTATCCAGTATGGCATAGCGCATTAAATACTGGGTGGCAATTATTATTAACAGATTTGGCCAGCGTATTAGTTGTATGAATGCTTTCATTCTAAAAGATATATTGCTTTTTTTAAAAATACCGTAAATTATATGGTATAAAACTCATTACCAGCGAAAGGCATCTCCATCCATCCATTTATTATGAAGCCTGAGAACCTGTTCAATGATATCTCTGACACAACCATCTCCTCCCTTTAAGTTTGATATATACATAGATAACTGTTTGATCTCAACCACTGCATCAGCAGGACAGGTAGGGAAACCCACAATCTTCATAACTTCATAATCGGGCAAATCATCCCCCATATAAAGAACAGAGGAGGCGTTCAGTTTATTTTTTGAAAGAAAATCTGCAAAATCATGCTTCTTATCAAAGGAATTCAGGTATACATCAGTTACACCCAGTCCCTTGAAACGCTTCAAAACGGCATCAGAATTCCCTCCGGTAATTACCGCAATTGGATATTGTTTTTTGACAGCCAACTGAATAGCATATCCGTCCTTAATATTGATAGTACGCATTGGTTCTCCATCAGGATGAAGAGTAAGTATATGGCTGGAAAGCACTCCATCTACATCAAATGCGAAGGCTTTCACCTTTCTTAATTCTTCTTTAAAATTGCTCATTCCAATACATTTTTTCCTTCAAATATTTTATTTACTAATTATTATCTGCTTCCATTTCCTTTCTGATACTTTTGCTTAGTTCAGAGTATAGACTTTGATACCTCAGGTTGGATGATAATAATTTCAAATGCTTGTTAATGATTGCCTGGTCATTTCTCTTAGCTGGTCCGGTTTGAACATCCCCCGGCAAATTCCCCTGAACCTTTTCTGCAGTCTCAACAATCAATGGGTATAACAATTCGAAAGCCAGATCATTTTCCTTAAGTATCCGTGATGCAATATCATAAAAGTGATTAACAAAATTACAGCAATATACTGCTGCAAGGTGTATCATTTGTCTTTGGGCGGAGTTCAGAATATGGATAGATGTACTTAACTGTCCGGCCAGGGACAGAAGGAATTCTTCTGTTTCAGGGTTGTTTGCCTCAATACAAAGTGGGATAAATTTAAAGTCAATATCTCTACTTTTACTAAAGGTCTGAACTGGATATATCACTCCATAATTTTGGATCTTCCCTTTAAAGAGCTCCTTCTCTAGTCCCCCTGAAAGGTGAATTGCCATAGATTGTGGGAAAGAGAATTTACCTGTAAAATCTACTACAGCCTCATCGCTTAAGGCAAGTATATAAAGATCTGCATCTTTCCTGACTGTATTCAGGTTTATGGTAGAATCACACTTCATAAGTTCAGCCAATTGCATTGCTGATGAATTTGTGCGACTATAAACCTGGAGAATAATGTGTCCGGCATCTTTGAGAGCCATGGACAGATGGGTTGCTACGCTCCCTGCACCAATCATAACAATTCTTATCTCCTCCCGGATCTCCATAATAAAATCATTAATAGAAATCTAAAAATAATTGAAATAACCGGAAAATATACAAAAAGTGGGATGTTTTACATATAAAGTCTGTGGCTATGGTTGAGAAAGTTAAAAAGCTTAAAGAGAGTTGAGAGATGAGCTGGGAAAAAAGGAGAAAAGCAAGTAATGTCAAATGTCAGAAGGCAAATGTCAAATATATCATGTAACTAAAAGAGTTCTCAACATTTGACCTTTGACTTTTGACACAAAATATCAGAATATATCCACACTATTGTAGTATAAAATTATTGATAAACCTGCAGACAAACAGGACAATAAAGTAATTCTTTGTAAAGGTTTTAGTAATATGGAAATTATTGCGAACAAAACCTTTTGCAGTGGGGATAATCGCACCTTCAGTTATACTTGCTATAGGATACTTATTCAAGTATTATTTTTTTAATGTACACTTCTGTTTTTGTCACAATATTTATAAAATAAATACCACTTCCCTGACTGCTCAAATCAATATCTACCAGTTCTTCCATAATAGAAATATTCCTGATTATTTGACCATTAACATTTCTTATTTCTACTTTTTGAATATCCTCCCCTTCAATTGTAAACAAACTCTGAGTTGGATTTGGAAAAATTATTATTGACGAGTTAACTGGCACAATAATGGCTTCAACATCAGCTATGGTTTGCTTATACTTCTGAATATAAATATCATAGGTTCCCTTTGAAGATAAATTCAATATTTCAATACCAGGGTCAAAATCTATAGTACTTTCAAAATAGCCAACTGATAAGATATTAGCTGAAGCATCAACAGCTATTGATTCCCCCAAATCACATCCAATTCCTCCAATTCCTTGAGCCCAAAGAAGATTTCCATTAGCATCTAATTTTTGAATAAAAATATCAGCTCCTCCATTTGATACTAAATTACTTATTCCAACACCCGGATCAAAATCCACAATGTCCTTAAAATAACCAGTTGTATAAACATTAGCCAAAGCATCAACCACAACTGATCGGCCTCTATCTATTGAAGCTCCCCCCATTACTCTGGTCCATATCAAATTACCATTCTTATCAAATTTTTGAATAAAAATATCTGCACTCCCATTTGAAGTTAAAAAATTTGTTCCATCTCCAGGATCAAAATCAACAACACCTCTAAAAAAGCCGGTAGTATATACATTAGCTGATACGTCAATGGCTATGGAGTACCCCCATTCATTATCAGTTCCTCCAATTCCTTTAGCCCATAGAAAATTTCCATCAGCATCTAATTTTTGAATGAAAATGTCAGCTCCTCCATTTGAACTTAAAATGCTCGTTCCTATTCCTGGATCAAAATCTCCAGTTCCTTGAAAATAACCCGTTGTATAGACATTTCCCGTAGCATCAAGAGCTATTGAATACGCAAGATCATAATCATCTCCTCCAGCTGCTTTTGCCCAAAGAAAGTCTCCATTTGCATCCAATTTCTGAATGAAAATATCGCAAAGCCCAATAGCACTTAAATTGCTTGTACCCACCCCAGGATCAAAATCTCCAGTTCCCCAAAAATAGCCGGTCGTATAGATATTTCCTGAAGGGTCAACAATTATTGAATATCCAATATCATGGTTAGTTCCTCCAAAAGCCTTGGCCCAAAGGAAATTTCCATTCGGATCTAATTTTTGAATAAAAACATCTGAATCTCCTTTAGA
>DAOWNN010000164.1 GCA_030642585.1 Bacteroidota bacterium
CTCCGAGGAATTAAACCATTCTTCTCGTCCGCCGACCGCGTGCCGCCTAAAGCTTTAGTGGTGGCGCAAGCGGAACGCAAAGGAGGATTTAAAAATAAAGTTTACTTTTGTAAATAAATCATGAATATTGTTGGTACACGCTTCTATTTAGTTGGGCCACAATAATCTGTATAAATATAACAAAAATGACAGAATCAAAAGGAAAAATATTAGCTATAGATGACAATGAAGATATTCTGTTTGCATTAAAATTACTATTGAAACCTCATGTGGAGGAAATTGACACCTTTAATTCTCCTGACAACGTACTTGATCAACTTCGCAAAAAAGATTATGATCTGATCCTCCTGGATATGAACTTCACTAAAGATGCAATAAGCGGTCAGGAAGGTTTTAATTGGATGGGAAAAATTCTTAGCATTGACCCTTCAGCCATAATTGTTTTCATTACAGCCTATGGTGATGCAGAAAAGGCTGTGAAAGCAATTAAAGCCGGGGCCACTGACTTTGTATTAAAACCCTGGCAAAATGAAAAGCTCCTTGCTACTGTTTCTTCTGCAATAAAACTATCGCAATCGAAAAAAGAAAATAAAGAACTGAAAATCAAACACAAGGAGATCAGTGCGGTTATGAATCGTTCCTTTCAGGAGTTTATAGGCGAGTCTGACGAGATGAAAGAAGTGTTTACTACCATATCGAAGGTTGCTCAAACCGATGCCAATATATTGATCCTTGGAGAGAATGGAACAGGAAAAGAACTGGTTGCCAATGCTATACACAAGAGTTCTCTCAGGAAAGATGAAATTTTTATTAACGTAGATCTTGGTTCAATAAGCGAAACCCTTTTTGAAAGTGAACTATTCGGGCATGAAAAAGGGGCTTTCACAGATGCAATAAAGGAACGCGCAGGAAGATTTGAGATTGCCCGGGGAGGAAGTCTTTTTTTGGATGAAATTGGTAACCTGTCCATGCCCCTGCAGACCAAAATCCTTACAGCAATAGAACGCCGGGAAATTACCAGGGTTGGTTCCAGCAAACCTGTCTCTGTTGATGTTAGACTGATTTGTGCTACTAACAATAATATTCATCAAATGGTTTCGGAAAACGCCTTTCGTCAGGACTTACTATACCGAATCAATACCGTTGAGATCCAGCTACCCCCACTCCGCGAAAGAGTAACTGATATTCCATTGCTGGCAAAACATTTTCTGGCTATTTATACAAAGAAATACCGTAAACAAATACAGAAGATCAGTCCTGAAGCTATGAAATGCCTTAAGAATTACTCATGGCCGGGAAATGTCAGAGAATTACAACATTCGCTGGAAAGAGCTGTGATTCTTACGGAATCCAATGTTTTGCAAAGAGACGATTTTATGCTTAGTGCAAAACCAGGCAGTGGTAATCAAACAGACTTCAGCACTCTTAACCTTGAAGCCATTGAAAAGCAAGTCATTGAAAAAGCCCTGAAAAATCATTCCGGAAATGTTACACAAGCATCTGCAGAACTTGGTCTGACAAGAAATGCATTATATCGTAGAATGGAAAAACATGGCATTTAAAAACTTTAGGCTCATTCTGGTTGTCAGGATATTGCTGCTTACAACAACAATATTTGTCATGCTTATGTCTCTCGAATCAAAGTTTTTTCTTACCCCTGTTTTTATTGGCTTACTCCTGCTTCTTCAGCTTTTTTCTCTCTTTAAATATGTAGATCGCACAAATCGGGATCTGGCAGGTTTCCTGGAATCCATCAGGTTCTCAGAATTTACCCGTAGTTTCAGGGTAGAGGGTATGGGCTCATCCTTCAATGAATTAAATGAAGCATTTAACAATGTAATAAATGATTTCCAGGAAATAAGATCTGAAAAAGAAGAACATTACCAATATCTTCAAAGCATTGTTCAAAATACAGATGTAAGTATTGTTGCCTTTCAAAAAGACGGAAGAGTTGAAATGATCAATAAAGCCGCGAAGAGATTGTTCCAGGTGGCAACATTGAAAAATATCAAATCACTTACCAATATCAGTAATGATCTTGTAAACACTCTTCTAAGTCTTTCGCCCGGAACAACAAGCCTGGTAAAAGTACAGGAAGAAGATGACATTCTTCAACTCGCGATCTCGGCTTCAGAATTTAAGATAAAAAACAAACTCATCATCCTGGCAACCATTAAGAATATTCAGGAAGTTCTTGAAGAACAGGAATTGGAAGCCTGGCAGAAACTAATACGTGTTCTTACGCACGAAATCATGAATTCTATAACACCCATTTCTTCATTAACATCAACCCTCGAAATGATGTTAAATGATCTGGCAAGAGAAAATGACAGTTCAAAAATATACAGGTTCCCCAGGCAATCGGTACAAGAATTTCAAAAAGCATTGCAAACCATCAACAAAAGAAGTACAGGGCTGATGCATTTTGTTGATACCTATCGAAATCTGACAAGAATCCCTAAACCTAATTTCAAAGTTTCGCTGATTAAAAGCATCTTCAATAATATTGAAGGTCTGATGAATGAAGAACTGAAAAATTTGGATATTGAACTGGGAACCTCTGTATATCCGGCCAACCTGGAAGTAAATGCAGATGAAAAACTTATTGAACAGGTTTTGATCAACCTTGTAAAAAACTCTATTTATGCCCTGGAGAAAACAGAATCGCCCAAAATTACCCTGAAAGGATTCATGAACAAACGGGGCCGGATTACCATTCAACATATCGATAACGGAGCAGGCATTTTACAGGAAGTACTTGATAAGATATTTATTCCCTTTTTTACTACTAAACAAACCGGATCTGGTATCGGGCTCAGTCTTTCAAGGCAAATTTTACGCTTACATGGTGGTACTATTTCAGCACATTCTATTCCAGATAAGGAAACCACATTTACCCTTACCTTTTAGTTAACTAATTTTAGTAAATATTTGAAGCTTTATATTTTGTTAAAAATGAACTTTCCAGGAAAATTATTAACCCTAATCTTTATTCTGCTTGCTACTCTTAATTCGTACAGCCAGAATCAAGAAACTCTGGAAAAAGCAGAAGCGGGTGACCCCATGGCTCAATTTAAGATTGGTTTGATGTATTACAAAGGGAATGAGGTGGACAAAAATTATGGCAAAGCAGCAATTTGGCTTGAAAAGTCTGGGTCCCAGGGAAATGCAGAAGCACAAAACAAGCTGGGCTTCATGTATTTATTGGGTCGCGGGCTTGAAAAAAACCTGGAACTGGCTGCTTTCTGGTATCGAAAAGCAGCAGAACAAGGAAACACCACAGCCCAAATTAAACTGGGTTTTATGTATATCCATGGTAATGGAGTGAAAAAAGATTTGTATAAAGCCTCCCATTGGATTGAAAAAGCCTTTAAATCAGGAGACATCCAGGCAGAAAATATCTGGAATCAGTACGAATTATGGAAATATAAAGAAAAGTAGGGACAGCTTCCTACTTTTTTAATTTTATTTGGTTCATCATTAAGCATTATTCTGAAAAACAGGAAGCTGTCCCTACTTTTCCTGCCTAACCTTACGGAAAACCCTCATAAAATTACCACCCCATATTTTCTCAATTTCTTTTTGTGTATATCCTCTTTTTACCAACTCAAGGGTGATGTTTCCCATTTCACTTACATCCCGGCATCCTTCCACACCACCTCCTCCATCAAAATCAGTGCCTATGCCAACATGGTCTATCCCGGCTACTTCCACTATATGATCAATATGATCCACCACATCCGATACTGTTGCAAGTTTACGGGGATATTCTCTTTGTAGGGCAAACCAGTCTTTCCTGGCCTGCACCATTTCCTCATCACTCAAGCTTTCAAAATTCTGATATTTCTCCCGTAGGGCAGCGAAGGCAGAATCTCTGGCAGGATAAGGGTCGGGTTCTTTTACATAAGCACTCAAAATACACATCTGGATCACTCCTCCATTCTCTACCAGGCTCTTCAGCATTTCATCTGACAGATTTCTTGGGTTGTCACAAAGAGCTCGTGCACAAGAATGAGAAGCGATTATTGGTGTTTTCGAAAGCGCGATAACATCGTAAAATGAACTGTCAGAAATATGCGAAACATCAATGATCATACCCAAATGGTTCATTTCCTGTACCACCTTTTTACCAAAATCACTCAACCCGTTATATTCAGGACATTTTTCATCAGTCGAAGAATCACAAATATCATTATTACGTGTATGGCAAAGAGTTATGTATCTAACTCCCAGGTCGTAATAGACTTCAACCATCCCCAGGTCCATCCCGATAGGATATCCATTCTCCATCCCAATATAAATGGATCTTTTACCTTCCTGTTCATTACTATAGGCGTCTCCTGGCTCATAACAAACACTTGCTAGTTCCGGATATCTCCCAATTGCACTTTTTATGGAATCAAGGATTTCAAGGGCTTCAGCTTTCACTCGCTGGTTGCCTTCTTCATCCCTTGGGCCCTGGCCAGTAAACACTGCCCAGAACATTGCATCCATACCTCCATCTTTCATTCTAATTAGATCAACACAGCCACCACCTTCTTCCCGGTTGTTTCTTTTTCCAATATCAAATTCTTCCATCTTAAGATACATGGGAGTATCGCAATGAGTGTCAACTGTAAGAACTTTATCATGTATTCTTTGTGCCTTCTGCTCAAGAGATTCATCAGGAGTTCCACAGGCAGAAAAAAACAAAATCGAAATAAGAATAGTAAGGTTTAGGTTTTTCATGTTAAAGATTATTTATCCCGCTACACTCCCGATAAGTCGGGACAAGTTATCGGGATTGTTCAAATTATAAATTTCAATTCACTATTTTTTTGAAATTTGAGTTTCACGAATAAATCAAGTCTTTCACTCAATATACAAAGGAATAAAAAATATGGTTTAAATAATTCTAAATAACATCTGAATCCCGATTCAAAATTACCATGTAACTTTAAAGGTATTCACTCTAGTAGGCAACTAAAGCAAATCCCATACTAAATGTAAGGTTTTACCAGGTGCCTCATGAAGCAAAGTGGAATAATCTTTTGCAACTTATATACTCGAATATTAACTTATTTATTGAAAACAACTAATAACGAAGTTCTTCAAGCCATTTCTAATTCTTATGACAGCAGTTTTGTTCTTCACCCTGTCAAGTAGTGCACAGGTAAAATTAATTAAGGACTGGAATTTGCGAAATGATATACCTGTTTCTACAAATCCTGAAATAAAAACGGTTCAGGCATTTTTTTATCAAGATGAGGAAAAAGTACGGCTGACTTTTATTTTGCCTGAAAAATCAGGTGTTAAAAGTGTAAAGTGCAAATTCAGCTTTGACCCGATGTATTTCTTTGTTTTGGGGAAACAGGTTTTGATTAATACTAAAACAAAGGAGTTAAAAGGAATCGATTATGAATTCAAAAATGAACGCTATAAAACATATTCATCATAAGCAACTTCACCATGTAATGATTTGTCAAGTCCGGCTTCTTCTACCTCCTTAGAAACTTTAACAGGGGTTATGAAATTAATAATTACTAACATCAGGTAAGTAAATAAGAAAGCATAAGCTGCACCGATTGCAACTGCCACTACTTCTTTGAAAAAGAAAC
>DAOWNN010000307.1 GCA_030642585.1 Bacteroidota bacterium
ATAAAAATGAGGATCGGTCAGCTTCCAACTTCAATAATTCATTATAAATAAACTCAACCGTAGTCAAGGTCTTAAACTGTTCACCTGCATCAATAATAATTACAGGAAAGGAAGGGAAAATTTGGGAATACAGATCATGTACATTCCTATCTGTCAAAATGATTACATGACCATCAGGTAAATAGTCCTTAACATTTTTTAAAGATTCACCTACCACAACTTTTGATAAGGATCGATTCCCTGTCAATTCTAATTCCTGTATTTTATTGGCAGTTGGCATGGTTATAAAAAAATGAATTATCTACTTTCCCCTGAAGTAGTATCCTCATTCATAATCCTTGTCTGTGTATTAATTGACTCCTGATGCACCGCTTTTAATATGGTGGTTACAAAATCTTCACTTAATCCAAGCTTTTTACCCAACTCTTTTCTTTCATCCAGAATTTCTGACCAACGGGTAGTTTGTAGGATTGTAAAGTTATTCTTTTTCTTAAATTCCCCTATTTTCTCAACCACATTCATTCTGTCTTTATAAATACGAAGAACTTCGTCATCCAGCATGTCAATCTTAGCTCTGTAAACCTCCAAATCATGCAATAAACCATTGGATCCGATATCAGGTTTTCTCCAGATTAAAGAAGAAAGCAATTTATCAAGATCTTTAGGGGTTACCTGTTGAGCCTTATCACTCAGTGCCTTATCGGGATCAATATGCGATTCAATAAATAATCCATCAAAATCAAGGTCGGCAGCCTTTTGGCAAACACCTGCAAGCAAATCCCTGCGTCCACAGATATGGCTGGGATCAACAATAATAGGAAGCTCAGGAAAACGCCTTTTCAGTTCAATAGGGATATCCCATTGAGGTTTATTTCTATAGGGTGAGTTACCGAAATGTGAGAAGCCCCTGTGAATGGCCATAAGTTTCTTAAGACCAGCCTTATTCATTCGCTCCAATGCTCCAACCCATAGGTCGATATCAGGGTTCACCGGATTTTTTACAAATACAGGAACATCCTTACCTCCCAGATAATCAGCAAGTTCCTGAACAGCAAAAGGATTGGCTGTTGTCCTTGCCCCAATCCACAAAATATCCACTCCATAATCCAAAGCTTGTTTAATATGGTAGGAATTTGCCACCTCAGTAGCTATAATCAAGCCTGTCTCCTCTTTAAGTTTTTGCAGCCAGGGTAAGGCAACTACTCCCAGCCCCTCAAAGTTCCCCGGTCTGGTCCGTGGTTTCCAGATACCTGCACGATAAATTGGAATTCCCATTTTAGCAATCTGTCTTCCCGTTTCCAATACCTGTTCTTCCGTCTCAGCGCTGCAGGGTCCCGAAACAAATATTGGAGCTTCCAATTTTCGGCCATTTATAACTACTTCCTTCAGATCTAATGTTGAATTCATTTTCTTAATATTTAGATTTGCTTTAATATTCTACTTTTTGCCTGTTCCAGAACTTCTCTTTTACTGCACAATGAAATTCTGATATATGATTTTCCCTGATTACCAAAAATAGAGCCTGGGGTAATAAAAACATGTGCTTTCTCTAATATAACATCCGTAAATTTAATTGAATCGGCTGAACTTTCCGGCAAGCGTGCCCAGATAAACAAACCGGATTGATCTTTTTTATACTGGCAACCTAATAAATCAAGGATTTGCCAGGCAGTTTCCCTGCGCGAATCATATACCATATTTATTTTCTCATACCAGCCCGGAGGGTTGGATAGAGCCTCAACAGCACCTTTTTGCACCGGAAGGAACATTCCAGATTGAATATTGCTAAGCACTTTCATTACCAGGCTTATATACTTCTCACTTCCTCCAAGCATACCGACTCTCCAACCAGCCATATTATGAGACTTGCTCAGCGAGTTTAACTCCAGTGCTACATCCTTAGAATCTTCAATCTGCAAAATACTTGCCGGCCTTTCATTTAATATAAAGCTATAAGGATTGTCATGGCATATAAGAATTTTGTTTCGCAGTCCAAAATCTACAAGGTCTTTGAATAGTTTTTCGGTTGGTCTTGTACCCGTTGGCATATGCGGATAATTTACCCACATTATTTTAACATTTGACAAATCGCCCTGTTCAAGACTTTGAAAGTCAGGAAACCAATTATTTTCCTCTTTTAGCTCATAAGTCCTTACGACTCCGCCCACTAATTTTGTTACAGACGAATAGGTTGGATACCCGGGATCAGGGACCAACACCACATCTCCCGGCTCTAAAAAAGCCATAGAAATATGAAATATGCCCTCTTTTGATCCCATCAAAGGAAGAATCTCCTTATCCGGATTAAGACTTACACCATAATATGTTTTATACCAATTGGAAAACCCTGATCTTAATTCAGGAATCCCCCTGTAGCTTTGATAACCATGCGCATTCTCCTGAAGCAGCATATTACCGGCAGATGCCAGGGTCTCCTCCGAGGGAGGAAGATCCGGATTGCCAATACCCAAATTAATGATATCAGCACCTTCACTGTTCATTTTTTCTATTTCTTTCAACTTTCTGGAAAAATAATACTCCTGAATACTTTCCAGTCTTGATGCTGCTTTTATATTCATAATATCCTTTTGCCCTTTAAATACTCTCCCAGAATACCCAACTCACCTGTAAATGGACGGATGGCAACGAGTGCCTGCCTGTATAACTCTTCATCCTCATACAACATATCTGCATAAAAATGATAATGCCATTCTTTTCCAACAATTGGCATAGATTGAATTTTGGTGAGGTTCATTTCGTAATAAGATAAAATCGAAAGGATCTTAGACAGGCTTCCAATTTTATGCGATAATGAAAAGTATATAGAAGTTTTATTATTATCCGGTGAATTCTGTAAATCTCCATTATCAGAAAGAATAAGAAAACGAGTATAATTTAATTTGTTGGTTTCAATGCTTTCTGCAAGAACCTCCAAATCATATTTCTCGGCTGCA
>DAOWNN010000234.1 GCA_030642585.1 Bacteroidota bacterium
AGCATGAATCCACAAGTAAAAAACTCACAGGATTATTTCACAATGCTCAACCTCATCTATTTCTCATTGGTCGGAGGATTGATCATTTTTTCGGCTCTTCTTGCATTTCTCAATTACAGCCAGGAGCTTCCAGAATCCCAGCCTGTTGGAGTTTTTGTATATCTTGTTCCTGTCACCAGTATACTGGCTATTTTAGGTTCAATTTATATTCCAAAATATAAACTGCCCAGGATTGACAGTAAAAAAGATCTTAAAGAAAAGCTTTCATATTACCAGAGCCTTCTGATTATCAGGTGGGCACTCCTGGAAGGAGGTGCACTTTTTGCCCTGGTGTCCTTTATGCTCACTGGGTACTTTATGTTTGGAGGATTTGCCCTGCTTCTGACGCTTTATTTAATCCTTCAAAAACCATCCAGGTATAAACTTCTGCAGGATATAAACCTGAGTGATGAGGATAGAAACAGGATCATTGATTCTAATGGAATTTTAGATCCTTCTTAATAATAAGTCAAAGGTCTAATATAGAGAGATGACGGGTGAGCTACAATAGACTAGAAAATCATAAAAAACAAATTATTTGTTTATACGCAGTCAATTCCTATTCAGGTCAATTTGTCACCTTATTTATAAATCGCAACAGATTGTCTGCCAAATGAACTTAGCTATTCAATTGGCATAATATGTGAATAGCAAATGCATCTGCAATTGAACAAGTAATAATAGAAAAATTTGAATATGATAATCACCGAAATAAAGTCACATAAAGATCTCACTGAAAAAATCGGAAAGAAAGACCTTGCCTATGTGCTTATTTATAAGAAAGGATCTGGCTTGAGTGAATGTGCATTAAAAAACATAAACGAAGCAGCCAATGGGAACAATGGTTTCGAACTCTTTTCAGTAAATGTTGCTGTAGTGCGTGATGTTCATAGTGAATATTCCATAACTTCTGCTCCTACCCTTCTCAGCTTCGAAAAAGGGAAATTTAAAAACACATACAAGGGATGCAACGATAAGATATATTACAAATCTGTATTTGAGAACCTGGTGCATTATGCAGCTTCCGGTACTGAAAAGCCTCAGAAGCGGGTAACCGTTTACTCTACACCAACATGTTCATGGTGTACCACTATAAAAAACTATTTAAGAACAAACGGAATCAGGTTTAAAGATGTAGATGTATCAAAGGATCAGAAAGCCGCTGAAGAAATGGCACGAAGATCAGGCCAGCAAGGTGTACCACAAACCAATATCAACGGACAAGTTGTAGTAGGATTTGACAAAGAAAAGATTAACCACCTGTTAGGGATAGAAGGTTAAAGAGTGGAATAGTGGAATGATGGAATAATATCACAAATTCCAAAAGACAAAAACCAAGAAAAAAAGATAACAAGAATAATATTTAAAAATTCAGAAACTATTAACTATAAATACTAGAAAAAATGAAAGATCTATTACCAGTCAATCAAAATGTAATCCTTGACATAACTGAGGAAGAAAAAGAAAGCAAAACTGCCAGTGGAATTATAATCCCCGATTCAGCAAAGGAAAAGCCTAAATATGCAAAGGTTGTAGCTATAAGTAATATTGAAAATCCTGAAATAGCTGTTGGTGACATCGTTTATTATAAAGAGTTCTCCGGTACTGAAACTAATTTTGAAGGAAAGGATTACCTTGTAATTCCTTATGAAGATATCATGGCAAAAGTTGTTGAGACGGAAGCTATATAAGAATAGTTGAAGATTATAAAATGTTGTATTCGTCTGACCACTTATGGTTATGGCTGGTAGACAGACTTATCTTTTTACCCGATGAAATAACCAATAGTGGTCTGACGAATATAATTTGGAAAAAAAATTCAGACTCGTTCAATATTCCATTCGATATGTAGTAGATGCTTAATCTTTAACCAGCTTGCTGACCGATTAATAATCATATAAAACATTAACTTTGGCCTATATTTTAAAAATATGGGCTTTCTTTTTTTCAGTATTTTATCAGCCACCTGCATTTTTATCGTTTTTCGATATTTTGAAAAATTTGGAGTAAACAATGTAAATGCAATATTTATAAATTACCTTACTGCCTTTATTTTTGGAATACTAATTACCAGTCCTGAAATATTTGAATTCCCACCCAGCAAGTCAACATGGATCATTCTGGCACTGATCACAGGCATTCTTTTTGTTTTAGTTTTTTTCATAATGGCAAAAAGCACCCAATTAGCAGGGATTACAGTTTCTTCTGTCGCAGGGAAAATGTCTGTCATAATTCCCATGACATTCAGTATTGTTTATTACCATGAGCAATTGCATTTAGTGAAAATACTTGCCATTGCAATGGCACCAATTGGAGTATTACTGGTTGTGTTTAAGAAAAATAAAAGGCAGGAAAAATTAAATAAATTCAGCCTTCCTATTCTTCTCTTCCTGGGGGCTGGCCTTATAGATTCACTTCTTAAATATGCACAGGCTTCACACCTGAAAAACGGAAATGTATTAGTTTTTTCTACCTACCTGTTTTTTATTGCAATGCTAACAAGTTTTTTCTCGCGTTTGTTCCTGAAAAATGACAAGCGGAATAAGATTTCAAAGAAGGATATCATTGGGGGGCTTATATTAGGTGTGGTGAATTTTGGTTCTCTCTCCTTTATTATTCTGGCCCTTCGGGAAAGCGGATTGGATAGTTCACTTCTTTTTGGAATTAATAATATAGGGATTATTCTATTATCTATAATGTCAGGGATTATACTTTTTAGAGAAAAATTAACAGCCATAAACTGGCTGGGGGTTTTCGTTTCAATTATTACCTTGTTTCTTTTATTCAATGCAGGATAATGTACCAAATTGGATCATACAAAACAATCTCTAAACCGGCTACAGGCTTTTACAAAGAAAAGGGAAGCAGGTTTTATTCATTTGCTTATCATCTTGATTCCGAACATGAGCTAAAGCACATTTTAGAAAAACTCCGGAAGAAATATCATGATGCAAGACACCATTGCTATGCATATAAGTTAGGTCCGAATGATCAAAAGGAACGTGTAAATGATGATGGAGAACCTTCAGGAACTGCAGGAAGACCAATACTAGGTCAGATAAATTCATATCAGTTAAACCATATATTGATTGTTGTAGTGCGTTATTTTGGAGGAACCCTGCTTGGTAGCAATGGTCTGTCCAGGGCATTTAAAACCTCTGCTTCAGATGCACTAAGAAATGCAACAATTATCAAGGTAGATATTACCGGGGATCTTCTGATTCAATTTAAATATCCTGACCTGAACAAGGTTTTGAAAATTTTGAAAGAAGAAAAAATAAAACCTCAGGAATACAGCTATGAAATGGATTGTGAAATAAAATTAGCGATTCCGGTAAATATTTACGAAACAATTACAAAAAAGCTGGAAACCATTAATTCTGTCATGATTAAGAATAGAAATAAGAGGTGACCAGGCAGGCTAAGGGCGATAAAAGATTTCTCGCAGATGTCGCAGATTTGCGCAGAAAATGGAGAAAGAAAGCCTCTAAACTAAACTTATACTAATGAGCATGCTAGCTCTGTTCTAAATTGGGTTTGCACAAAATGTAAACTTATATCAGGATTAAAAGTTTTCAACAGGTTTTCATTCGACATTTAATATTTGAACTGCCTTTGTAACTTTGTTTCCAAAATAAAATAAAAAAATAAAGGATTCATGAAGCACAGAAATCTTGTTTCCATCAACGATTTTACCAAAGAGGAAATACTTAGAATTGTAGAGCTAGCTGCTGAATTTGAAAATAATCCAAAACCAGGCTTACTTGATGGGAAAGTCATTGCCACTCTATTTTATGAACCATCAACAAGAACCAGGCTCAGTTTTGAAAGTGCTGTAAATAAATTAGGAGGAAGAATTGTTGGATTTACTGACTCCTCCTCTTCCAGTGTTTCTAAAGGGGAATCTTTGAAAGACACAATATTAACCGTAAGCAACTACAGTGATCTGATTGTTATGCGGCATCCACTTGAGGGAAGTGCACTTTATGCTTCAGAGCTTGCCACTGTGCCGGTTATTAATGCCGGAGATGGTGCAAACCAGCATCCCACTCAAACCCTTCTTGATCTTTATTCTATTAAGAAAACCCAGGGAACACTCGAAAATCTCAATATTTTCCTGGTTGGGGACCTGAAATACGGAAGAACTGTGCATTCTCTTCTAATGGCAATGTCACATTTCAATGCCACTTTTAATTTCATTTCTCCCATTGAATTAAAAATGCCGGATGAATATAAGCTTCATCTTGATAATATGGGGCTTAAATATTATGAGCATACTGACTTTACAGAATATATCTCAGAAGCTGATATAGTTTACATGACCCGTGTTCAAAAGGAAAGATTTTCAGACCCGATGGAATATGAGAAAGTAAAAAATGTATATGTACTTAGAAGG
>DAOWNN010000174.1 GCA_030642585.1 Bacteroidota bacterium
AATCAGGGTAAAACCTTGTATGACTCCATAAGTGGTTGGGCAGGAAACAAACCCTTGTTGAATAACCTGGTAAACCTTATGATAGTTAAGGATTCTAAAACAAAAAAGGACACAAAGAGTAAAATAAAAGGTTTAGAGCAAAACCGGGAACATGAAGGAAAAATAATTAATCAAATTAAAATATTAAAAATAGATGTGTTCGGACAGGGAATCAATGACACTCTATATCTGAAAACAAAAAATGGAAATAGTTTTTTAAATTCCACACATATAAAAACCAGAGACAAGGTTATACTTAACAACCTTCTCATTGAGTCGGGAGATAATTTTAATCCATCTATAATAATGGATAATGAAAGAATACTCAGGGCCCTTCCTTTCATTGATGATGCACGAATTATACCCATTCCGGTTTCTGAAAACGAGGTAGATATCCTTGTAATTACAAAAGATGTTTATTCCCTGGGAGCAGCATTGGATTTTGACAGATTAAACTCTGGTTTAATTCGTTTATATGATCTTAATTTGTTTGGCATTGGCCACAGGTTACAGGCAAACATTTTTTTTGATTATAATGAAGAAGCAAGTTGGGGGTATGGAGGATCTTATTCATCTGAAAACCTGTTTGGAACATTTATCAAAACTAAATTAAGCTATCTGAATGCTTTTGAAACAGAAACATTTTATTTTTCTGCCAAGCATAATTTTATCACTCCCGAAGTCAAATATTCATACGGTTTAATACAACAAGTAAGCTATACACAGGCTGAATTTGATACGGCTGTTTCTCCTTATCCGCTCCGGTTCTATTACCAGGATTACTGGGTGGGCCGATCCTTCCAGATTTCCAAAAACAGAAACAGGATTATTCTTTCAGGAAGATACACAAGCAACAATATCTATGAAAGGCCAGAGATTCAAAACAGAGAGTATCATCAGCTTCAAACCTATAGCCTTTACCTGGCAAGTCTTGCCTATTCAAAAGAGAATTATTACCGGATGAATTTGATATATAATTATGGAAGAACTGAAGATATCCCATATGGAACCTTATGGAATTTAACCGCAGGCTATGAAAGCAATGAGTTTTTTCAATCATTTTATTCCAGCCTGGAAGCTTCTTATGGCAGCATTCTTCCACAAAAAGGATATATATATGTTAAATTAGGCCTTGGAGGATTTTACAATGAACATGTATTTGACCGTGGAATATTCCAGGTTCAATCTCATTATTTTAGCAAGTTAATGAAACTTAAACGTTTCCAGATAAGGCAATTTGTTAAATTCGACTATACAAACGGTATCAGACGCTTTGAGGATGAATTTATTGGGATAGGTGGCCCGGATGGTATTCGTGGTTTAAGAAGTGATAGCCTTACCGGAACACAAAGACTGGTACTTAATCTTGAAACAGTAGCATTCTCACCTTACTACCTATATGGTTTCAGGTTTACTTTTTACACTTTTGCTGATCTGGGGTTTATTGGGGCTTCTACAGATGCAATCCTCAACCGGGAAATGTACTCGGGGTTTGGTATTGGAGTCAGAATAAGAAATGAAAACCTTGCATTTAGAACTTTTCAAATCAGATTTGGCTTTTATCCCATTCTTCCGGCAACTTATACTGCCAGGTTCATCGAATTTTCCGGCGAAACCTACTACAGACCCGGGAACTTTACTACAAACAGGCCATCTATTATTGATTTCCGATAAACTAAACTTTTTTTTTCTTTAATAAAGAAGTAACAAATTTTATTAGCTATTTTTGCAGCACTAAAATCAATTTTAAACTAAAAAAAATATTATGGCAGTATTAGTAGGAAAAAAAGCCCCATCATTTAATGCTCCGGCAGTTATCAATGGGAATGATGTGGTAGAGAATTTTTCTCTTGATCAATTCCTGGATAAAAAATACGTTCTGTTTTTCTTTTATCCTGCAGACTTCACATTTGTATGTCCAACTGAAATTCTTGCTTTTGAAGAAAAAATGGAAGAATTTAACAAAAGAGAAGTTGCAGTTGTTGGTTGTTCTGTGGATTCTCAATTCAGTCATTGGAAGTGGTTACAAACCGAACTTAAAGATGGAGGAATTAAAGGAGTGAAATATCCCCTGGTTGCTGACCAGGCAAAAACCATAGCAGAAAATTACGATGTTCTTGCAGGAGAATATGACTATGATGAAAGTGGATCTATCTCTTTTGAAGGTGTTCCAATGGCTTACCGCGGCCTGTTCCTTATCGATAAGGAAGGAACTGTACGCCACCAAATTGTCAATGACATGCCCCTGGGAAGAAGTGTTGATGAAGCTTTAAGGGTGATTGACGCCCTGCAATATCATGAAAAATACGGAGAAGTTTGTCCTGCAGACTGGCATCCCGGTGACAAAGCCTTAAAAGCTACTCAAGAAGGCATTGCCGATTTTCTCGGAAATAAATAGCAATATCTTAATCTAAAAAAAAGGTTATTCTCAATAGAATAGCCTTTTTTTGTTTGTTACCTTTGCTAAAGTATGCTGCTAGAATTCAAACAAAATATTGAAGACCTTAAGCTTTTTAAGCCTGATGACAGAATCTTGTTGGCTGTTAGTGGAGGAATAGATTCTATGGTCATGGCTCATATGTTTAAAAAATCAGGATACAATTATGGAATTGCTCATTGTAATTTTTCCTTAAGAGATGAAGCTTCTGACCAGGATGAGGTACTGGTCCGAAAATATTCAAGTAAAACCAAAGTCCCATTTTATTCTAAAAAATTTGAAACTGAAAAAGTGGCAAAGTCCAGGAAGATTTCAATTCAAATGGCAGCCAGAGAATTGAGATACGAATGGTTTGAAGATGTAAGGAAAAAACATAATTACAAATACATTGCTATTGCCCACAATAAAGATGATGTAGTTGAAACTTTTTTAATGAATATTGCCCGGGGCACGGGTATCCGTGGCTTAAGCGGGATAAAGGTCAGAAAAGGAAACATTATCAGGCCCATTCTTTTTCTTGCACGAATTGAAATTGAAGAGTTTCAGGAAAAGAATAATATCGCATTCAGGGAAGATTCAAGCAATTCCTCATTAAAGTACTCCAGAAACAAAATACGCCATGTATTGATTCCTGAACTGGAAGATCTGAACCCCAATTTCAAAAATAACCTGCTTAAAACAATTTCATATACATCTGATGCCACTGAAATATTTATTGAAAGTATCGAAGAAAAAAAGAAAAGCATTCTTCACGAGCAACCAGGTATGATAACTATAAATATTGATTCCCTGAAAAAGCTCAAATTTGCCGGCACCTACCTCTTTGAATTCATAAAAGTCTATGGCTTTTCGAAAGAAATCATTCCTGATATATTTTATAATTTAGATAGAACTTCAGGGAAACAGTTTTATTCAAAAACTCATCGGTTGATAAAAGACCGTGAGCAATTGATCATTACGCCCATTCAGAAAAAAGGATCCTCCATATTTCGTATAAAAGAAAATGTAAAGCAGATTGAAACGCCCATTCATTTAATTTTAAAAAAGGAAAAAACTGACCATGTATTTAAGCCATGCAATTCTAAAAAAATAGCATACCTTGATTACGATCAGTTACTATTTCCACTATTACTTAGAAAGTGGGAAAAAGGGGATAAATTTCAACCACTGGGACTTTTACACCGGAAAAAATTAAGTGATTTCTTTGTTGATGAAAAAGTGTCTCTTAATGAAAAAGAAAAGACATGGCTACTGGTCTCAAACAAAAGCATCATCTGGGTGATTGGGCACAGAATTGATCACAGGTATAGAGTTCAGGAAAAAACAAAAAACATATTAAACATTGAACTTTCAGAATAAGATACTCAACTATGACCCTAAATATAAGACCTTTACCAGCAGCCCTATTCCTTTTCTTTCTTATTTTCACTTCCATGACTTACCTGGTAAAAGCAGATATAAATCAGGATAGCCTGAAACTGGTTCTGAATAATGATCTTTCAGATAGTAGCAGGGTGGAAGTTTCTTTACAGCTCTCAAACTCCTACTTCTACACAAACCTGGATTCTTCCCTGATATTTGCTCAAATGGCACTTGACGCAGCAGAAGTATATGAAAACAGTATGGCCAAAGTGAAAATTTTCAGATTGACAGGATTGATCTACAACGAAAAAGGTGATCATATTACAGCAAGAGATTATCACCTGAAAGCACTCGAAATTGTTAATGAGACCACAGATTCTGTTGGTATTGCCAGTACTCTGGGAAATATTGGCAACACATACCTCGATATGGGAGATTCTGAAAATGCATACAGGTATTATATGGATGCCCTCGAAATATTCAATAAAATGGCACACACAAGAGGTATCGCACTTTGTGAAGCCACTCTTGGAAACTTGTTATTAAATGAGGGGAATTATACTTCTGCAAGGGAACACTACGAAAATGCACAGGAAAAATTTCTTCAAACCGGGGATGATTATACCGCTGCAATTACCATAATGAATATTGGAATTACTTTAATGCGGGATGGAAAACTGGAAGAAGCCAAGAAAAATTTTCTTGCCGCAAAGAATATCTTCAAAAAACTTAATAAACCAAAAAGTGAAGCGCAGTGTATTGCTAACATTGCAAGGGTTGAATTTGAAAGAAAAGAATACAAGTATTCTATTGATTTGGATTTTAAAGCTCTTAAAATATTGAAAACAATAGATTCAAAACATGAAATTGCTCTCACATTAAATGATATTGCTGTTAGTTGCGACAGCCTTAACAATAACACACTTGCCCTTAAATATTATTTGCAGGCATTTGAGGTTTACTATTCTGTGAATCCATGGTCAGATCTGAACCTGGATTTGAATAAAAACATTGCCAGGTGTTATAGTAAAACAGGTGACTTTGATAAGGCGTACAACTATCTTAATTTTGCTTTTAGAATTCAGGATACAATAAGTGTTAGAAAGCAAAAAGAGATAATTGCTGATATGTTAACGAAATACGAATTGGATAAAAAAAATATTGAAATTGAGATAAAGGATCTAAAACTTGCAGAGCAGGAAGCTAACATTAAAAGGGGTAAATTAATAATCTACTCTGCTGGCCTGGTTTCATTTCTTTTATTGATCCTGGTCTTCCTGATTTTCAATCGATTCAGGTTAAAAAGGAAGACAAGTCAACAGCTTGAATTACAGGCAAATGAACTAAAACGAACCTTGAAGCAATTACAAGAATCTGAAAAAGGTTTAAAGGAGCTTAATGCAACAAAAGATACATTTTTCTCTATTCTTGCTCATGATCTTCGAGGGCCATTTAACGCTTTCATAAATCTATCTGAATTGTTGGCTGAAGACCAAAATAGTTTTACTCCCGAGGAAACCAATGAACTATTATCTAAAATGCATAGTTCTGCCCTTAATCTGTATAAATTGCTTGAAAACCTGTTAGATTGGGCCAGGATGCAAAATAACACCATGGGTTTTGTCCCTGAAGTATTAAAATTAAGCAGTATACTTGAGAAAGATAAAC
>DAOWNN010000286.1 GCA_030642585.1 Bacteroidota bacterium
CCACAGGCGGCTCGTGAAAGCTGAGTATCAGATCCCGATGAAGCAAAAAAGGGAAAAATAATTGCTTATCGGGATAAATTCGACTTGCAACTTTCACTTCTCCACAGGCGGCTCGTGAAAGCTGAGTCTCATTTATTTAATTTGCTTCTTAATATCTTGTTCAGTAACTTTCCCAAAATCAAGCTCTTATCCTATTTTGACCTACTGTATCAGAAAATATTAATACTATGAAACAAAAGAAAACAACATTAAACAGAAGGCGATTTCTGAAGTCTACCTTACTTGGTGCCTCTGGTATTGTTGCCGGAGCTACAGGAGTGAAAGCTCAAGGAACTTTTCTTGATTCAGCTGGAAAAGATTCGGTAAAGATGATCTATCGTACACTGGGAAACACGGGCATAAAACTCCCAATACTCAGCATGGGTGTAATGAGAGCAGATAATCCTAACCTGGTGAGAGCAGTTCTGGATAAGGGCATTGTACATCTTGATACAGCACATGTTTACCAGCAAGGCAGGAATGAGGAAATGTTGGGTGAGGTACTAAAAGATTATCCCCGTGACTCTTTTGTGCTGGCTACCAAAATTGCTGCTGCAGGAAAGGACCGGAAAACAGGTATGTATAATGAGGAAGCAACGGAGGAGGATTTCCTGAATAAGTTTGATATTAGCATGAAACGATTGGGTTTGGATTATGTTGATATTCTTTACCATCATAGTGTTTCAACCAGGGAAGCAGCATTACATGAACCAATTTTAGCTGCTATGAAAAAGGTCAAAGAATCAGGTCGTGCGCGTCACCTGGGGATTTCAACCCACAAAAATGAGCCGGAAGTGATTATGGCTGCTATAGACAGTGGTGTTTACGAGGTAGTACTTACTTCTTATAACTTTAAACAAGAGCATATAAAAGAAATGGAAGAGCTTATAAGGAAAGCTTCAGATGCAGGACTGGGAGTTATAGCCATGAAGACAATGGCAGGTGGTTTCCTTGATAAAGAGAGAAATCAGCCTGTAAATGCAAAAGCAGCTTTGAAGTGGGCTTTGAAAAACCCGAATATTCATACCAGTATCCGTGGATTCACCAGCTTTGACCAATTGGATGACGATCTCTCAATTTTTGAAGATATGGAGCTGACTGAAGAGGAGAAAAAAGATATTTTATTGGCTCAAACCAGTCAGGGTCTGTATTGTACAGCTTGTGAAGACTGTCTTGACCAATGTAAAAAGGGATTAAATATTCCTGATCTTATGCGTGCATATATGTATACCTATGGCTACCGTGAACTTACCAAGGCAAAGGAACTGGTTGCTGATTTGAATCTTCCGGCAGATATATGCAGTGCTTGTGTGGTTTGTACAGTTCATTGTACAAAAGGATTTTCTGTGGCTGATAAGGTGAAAGATGTTCATCGCATTCTGGAGGTTCCTTCAGATTTCATTGTTTAATAATCTTAATGGATTGAATCATGAATAGCATTAGATGGAGAGGACTTTTATTAATAGTATTCCTTACTTTTTTTATAAACACTGGCCTTGTTCAGGCAGTCTCACCCGAAACGGCAGACATTCAATTCCCCCAACTTACTGGGTTTGATATCAAATTTGAATATCCCGTTTATTACCCGGATAATCTGTGGGATTATATTAATGGTGCTGCAGATACATATCTGGATTATGGTTTTTCAAGACTCAATATTGCTGAATATGTAAAAGGGGATAATACCTATAAGGTTGAAGTATATGTTCATGAAAATGCTATATATGCTTTTGGAATGTATGCAGTTGAACGATCTCCGGATTACAACTTTATTGATCTTGGTGTCCAGGGATATTCTGAGCCTTCCCTGGTTCATTTTGTGAAGGGCCCTTACTATGTTAAAGTAAACACATATTCAGATGACCCGGAGGCTGGGGAAATACTAAGTAAAATAGCTGTTTCTCTCGAAAATAAGCTGGAAGGTGAGACTTCTGTTCCTGGAATTTTCAAATTATTTCCCGAAACCGGAAGAATAAAAAATACAGAATATTTTGTATCCCGGAATTTTCTTGGATACTCATTCCTGAACCAGGTTTTTTCCTGCCGATATAAGGCAGATGCTAAGGTATTTACAGTATTTATTATTCCTGTAGAAGGATCTGATGATGGTAAGAATAGCCTGGATAAATTATTGGAAAAGGCTGAGAGTTTTGAAAAAGGGAGGAATGCAGTTTATATAATTCATGATCGATACAATGGTATTTTATATGTATACCAGGATACAGGATATGTAATTGGAGTTCAGGGGATTGAAGATCTGTCTCTGGCCACAGAATTAATTGAAAGAATAGGAATGAATAAAGACTAAGGCAAAAAGGTCGAAAGTCAAAAGTCTAATAGTCTCCTGCTCTCGTCAATGCAGCACCCTTTGCCTGAACTCAAGCAAATCAAGATACAGTATTCATATAAAAGGAATCAAGAACTGCCGTAGGCAGGAAGGCTGGGGTTAAGCAAAATACATGTATGCTGGACTTTAGTCCATAATGTTTTATGACTACTCCGATTTTTGATGTTTCAAGACATTATCGGGGTATCCTTTTTTGAGGTAATTTCCATATTCTAATGAATAAGATGGGGCAAATCCTTTTCTCCGGCAGTTATTTCGATTTTCAGGATGTTTTCTTTCGGCGGGAGGGGGCAGGTTGCAAAAACTGTAAATGCGCAGGGAGGATTGTAAGCTTTGTTGAAGTCAATATAGTATTTTCCATTTTCATCACCTGACCCTACTTCCAGGTATCTTCCTCCTCCATAAGTATCCACTCCGGAAGTTTCATCAGCTAAGATTATCCATAAGGCATTTTCTGTTCCCATAGGGAATAATTCGAAACTTGATCCATTTACACTAAATTCCAATACTCCAATTACCTTTTCCTGGCTTACCATACCCAGGACATTAGTAACAGATATGCTTTTTGGTGTATCAAATTTTTTGAGGCTTGCTTCCAAACGCCAGTTAATATCTATTGGATAACAGGGTATGGAGTCCAGTTTGTTTAAGGCAGGATGTTTGAAATCCCTTAATCTTACTGCAAACTGATCTTTTCTTTGAATAATAAACCAGGCCAGGGAATCATGCTTTAATACTGTAGGGGAACGATGAATATCAAGCTCCATATTAATTTGTTTTACTGCTTCTCCTTTATGGTATACTTCCACATTATCGTATGATTTAAATAACACCTTATTGTCATATAGTATAAAAGAACCTAGGAAGGCAGGGGCTTGTTCCGGAAATTGTATGGTGTTTATTGAATCACTTCCTACTGTATTTTCACCCTGGTTTAACCAAAATAAGCCAGCAAGATTCAACCATCCATCTTTCCCTTTCAGGTATTTAACTCTTTCATTTTTCCAGGCATGAATGGATTGAATATATTCACTGGTATCTTC
>DAOWNN010000317.1 GCA_030642585.1 Bacteroidota bacterium
ATCAATAGCCCTGAGAACTCCATGATAAAGATCCATTGCTCCGTCTTTGCGAACCAGGCTTAAATGGGAAGACGGGAAACTGGCAAAATTATCTACGAGCTTTTGGTTAGCCTTGTGATAAGTTTTAAAAAAATCCAGTGCTCCAAGAGACCATTCAATCATCTTGTCAGTATTTAATGGGTCTTCTCCTTTCAGGAATGAATCTCTTTCTTCTTTTGTTAAACACTTATTAATTCCACCCGGAATTGCTCCAGTTCCATGTATTTTCTTGCCGGCAGTTGCCTGAATAATTTCCTGCCCAAACTTTCTCATCATTACTCCCTGTACAGCAAGGTCTCTATGTTCCATGGCAACTCCAATAATATTTCTTATGTTCGGATCTGCTTCTATGCCGAATAATAAGTCGGGTGATGCCAGGTGGAAAAAATGGAGAGCATGGGATTGAAAAATTTGTCCGTAATGCATTAACCTTCTCATTTTTTCGCCGGTAGGTGTTAAACCATCCCCTGTTCCGGCTCCAACTATAACATCCAGTGCTTTGGCTGCTGCAAGGTGGTGGCTAACCGGACAAATTCCGCATAATCTTTGTACCAATACAGGTGCCTCCCAATAGGGTCGCCCCTGGATGAATCTTTCAAAACCTCTGAACTCTACTATATGCAGCCTGCTTTGAACCACCTGGTTGTCTTCATCCATGTGGATCGTGACTTTTCCATGGCCTTCAACCCTTGTAACTGGTTCTATTGTTATTTTTCTTGGCATTTTGTCTTGTTCTTTAATTAATCGTATTTAATCACTTCATATGGTAACTCTACATCCACATCGAGAATCAATGCATGTAAAACAATCCAGATCATGTCTGCGGTTGGAGGGCATCCTGGCAGGTGGTAATCCATTTTAACAATCTCATGACAAGGATATACTCTGTTTAAAATCATGGGTAACTCTTCGTCATTGGGGAGTATTTTATCTTCATTTACAGTAGTGGGGCCTGAAAGATAAGCTTCTTCCAGGCATTCCTTCACAGGAATATCATTCCTTAGGGCTGGTAATCCACCCATAATGGCACATTCCCCAAATGAAACCAGGATCTTACATCTCTTTCTGAATTCTTTTAACAGGTGGATATTTTCAGTATTGCAACATCCTCCTTCTATCAGGCCAATATCACAATCCTTGGTAAAGGTTTTGATATCGTCAATTGGAGATTTATTGAACTCAACCAGTTCAATAAGATCCAAAAAACGTTCATCTATGTCAAGAAATGACATATGGCAGCCAAAACACCCTGCCAATGAAGTAGTAGCTATAACCGGTTTACCCATGATAATCCTCCTTATGTAATAAATGCTCTTTAGTTATTTTATTTCCTATTGGCTCTTTATCGAATTTTCGTTTTCCGATTGGTGTTTTAAAGCCTATTTCTTTGACAAGTATGGAACCTACCGGACAAACCTCCATTGCTTTGAGAGCTTGTTCATCCGAAAGGGCTTCTCCCAACCTGTCATCGAGCTTTATTCTTACCTTTTTGGCACGTTTATTAAATGTAAAAATACTTTTACCATCTTCATCTTTCACTGCCCTTATGCATCGTTTGCAAAGTATGCATCTGTTGTGATCGTGATAAATTTTAGGGTGACTGGCATCAATATCTCTTTCATTAAACTGAAACGGAAATCTTGGAGCCATAATTTGAAAGCGATAGGCTAAAGCCTGGAGCTCACAGTCTCCGCTTTTTTCACAGGCAGGGCAATAGTGATTACCTTCAGTGAAAAGAAGTTCAATCACTGCACTTCTCAAATCATTCAGTTCTGCAGTATCCAGTTCTATCTCCATCCCTTCAGCAACCGGTGTGGTGCAGGCTGTAAGATGCCTTTTGTTTACCTTTACAGTACATACCCTGCATGAACCAGCAGGTTTAACCCCATCATAATTACACAGAGTTGGAATATATATTCCGTTTTTTCGTGCCGCATCTACAATGAAACTTCCTGCAGTTGCTGTGCATTCCTTGTCATCAATGGTAAATGTTACTTTTTTCGCCATATTTATATGAGTTAAATACTTTCTGTATTTGGGAAAATTAAATGTTTGGGTCCCTATCCACAAATTCGCATGACTCTGCAACAGCAGAAGCCAGGTCAAACGCAGATTCAAAGACTTTATGTTTTTGTAATTTATCTTCATACAAATGCCTGAAATTATTCAAACTTGTAATGACAGGATTTGCTGCAGTATGACCAAGTCCACAGCGATTTATCTGCATTATATTTGCCCAGCTTTGGGCATCTTCAAAATCTTTCATTGTCCCTTTTCCATCGAGTATCTGGATTAATTTTCTTTTTAATAATGCCGGAATGTTCCGGCAAGGGACGCATGAGCCACAGGATTCTTCAATAAAGAAATTAGTGAAGTTCAGGACTACATCTTTTAGTAAGTCCCGTGATTCATCCAGAATAATCAAGGAACCACCTGTTCCAAGGTCTGAATAACAAAGAATCCGATCAAATTGATCCGGATTAATCAGGGCTCCCGAGGGACCACCAACCTGCACAGCCTGAGTATTATGGGCACCTGTCATTTCAAGAATGCTATTAATGGAAAACCCCCATTCCAGTTCATAAATTCCCGGAAAAAGACAATCTCCGGAAATACTTAGGATTTTTGTGCCTTTAGAATCCTCTGTACCCTGCGTTTTATACCATTCACCACCATTTTGGATAATTCTTACGG
>DAOWNN010000108.1 GCA_030642585.1 Bacteroidota bacterium
GGTGATATCGTAAGGCCCGAACCCATTGGCACTAAAAAAACAGCATAAGCAGTTTGAGTAAAATGAACATAAGTATTGAATTGGAAATATTACTCCTCTAAAGAAGACTTGCGAATTTGAGGACGTAGTATACTACGTAGTTCTTATGTGTTGGCAATCTTCGTAATACACTAACTGGCAGGTGTTACTTACATTGATTTATTTGTCTATTTTGCCTGGACCTCTTTGTTTTCTTTTGTTTCTCCTCCACCTTTGACCTCTTGGTCTATCATCTTCATCTATTGCTTGTTCAATCCAATTACTCCCCACACTTCGGTTTAAAATTGAGTTACCAATTTTAATCCCAAAATATATGGTTCTTGGATTAACAGGACCATAAATATAACCCGGATCACGATTTATGCCTGTATCAAAATCACTCTGATAGGAATTAAAAATATTCTTAATACCTAAATACATTTGTAAGGTAGCTCCATTCAACTTAATATTCTTACTGATTTTACCCCCAAGGTCAAAAAAGTTATCAGAGACCCTTAATTCTCCATTTTCCTGATCTTGAGCTTCAGTACCAAAATATGGAACAAGCATTTTGCCTGTATATGTGGCATTGGCTGAAAGTTGAAGATTTCTAAAAAATTCCCAATCCATTGTAAGGAACCCATAGTTTCCGGGTGTTCGTAGATAGCTGGTTTCATCGAAGTCCTGGGGCCCCAGGTATTGACTTTTCTGTATGGTAAATCCCGAGTTGATTGAAAAACTCCTGCCGGGAACAATACTTAATTCCATGTTCACTCCACTTACATATGACCCTTTTTCTGCATTGGAGCGTGTATATATTACGGTGCCGTTTTCATCAGGAGCACCAATACTAGTTGCAAACGGATTTATTAACCGGGTATAAAACCCTTCTACAAGAAAATCGAAATTTACATTTGATAAATTACTATTAAAATTAAATGATGCCAGGTAACTTCTGCTTGATTCTTGTTGAAGGTCAGGATCATTTTTGTGGATTATCTTACGTGAGCCAGAGGTTTCAATGTGCAGATCTTCATCAAATATCTGTGGAGCCCTGTAGCCTTCGGAATAACTTGCTCTAAATTGAATTGAGTTATTTAGATTGTAAAGCACATTAAATCTTGGGCTGAATACATTTCCGGTAGTATTTTCAGAACTTGTAATAGCATCAAATATGGAATAATGATCATATCGAAGACCTGCCGATAGTTTGAATTTGTTTATAGTGTATTCATATTGAAAAAACAAACCTGCAACTTCCATGTTTTGATCTGCAATTATTGTATTTGGAATATGCGGGATGGAAATAATAGTATCATTGATAATATTTGCATTTGCGATGTCTGGATATCCCTGTTTTACATCTTTTATTGTTTCACCTTTCCATTCAAAACCCAATACAAGGCTTGAGCTTTTGAAATTGCTCTCATAGTTTATGCCAGTATTGTATGAGAAGTTATTGGTATTTCCATAATCTGAAAGTGATTGATTTGCACCATAATAAGAATCTCTGTTAATGTATTGACCTGACAAAAAAACAGATAGTAAGTCAGTTTCACGGATAAAATGATCGTAGGTAATAGCAGCTGTAGAAATATTATGATTGAGAGCTTCTGCTATCCCGGCTTCATGCACCGGGTAGTTGAATTTATCTCCTCCACGACGTTTTTCGTTGATATGAAAAAAATCTGTTATCAGTTTACCTCTATAACCAATGCGATGATGAAACCGTGTGCCTATTGTTGTATTTATGATTTCAGGCAGTTCTGAAAAACTATCATTATTTGCATCAAATGGCTCTTTCATACGATAGAACCCGTAAAGAGACATCCCGGTCTTATTGTCTGCAGAAACCAGGGATGTATTTAAGCTTATATTCATGTCATATGCAGGTCCCCCTGACCCTTCCATTCCTATGCCCGTAAATCCATTACTCATACCCAGTTCATAAGAGTCATAAACAGGATCTTTAAGGATTAAATTTACTGTTCCTGCTATTGCATTTGAACCATAAAGTGCAGATCCACCCCCGCGAATAACTTCTATTCTTTCAATCATATTAGTGGGAATCAACTCAAGCCCATATACTCCTGCAAGCCCGCTAAAGATTGAACGGCCATTGATTAATATTTGAGAATAGGGTCCTTCAAGACCATTCATCCTCAATTGACTAAAACCACAGTTTTGACAATTGTTTTCCATTCTTAAGCCAGGAACAAAATTTAAACCTTCGCTTATAGTGTTTGATTCAGTGCTATTGAATAATTTTGGAGTTAAAGCAGTAACAATTGTTGAAGCATCTTTTTTCTTCATATTATTCCTGTCTGCTGTGATAACCACCTGCTCAAGTTCAAGAATATCTTCTTCCAGTTCAAACTTTATTTCCCTGGTTTCATTTTTATTAATATTTAGCACATAATTTTGTGTCTTATAGCCAATGGCACGTGCAATGATTGTTAATGTGCCAACTGGGACGTTTACCAGGGTATAGTGACCGGTTCGATCTGTGGCTGTTCCTATTGTAGTCCCCATAACTGAAATAGTGGCGAAAGGTAAGTGATCACCTTTACAGGTTACATGGCCTACAATGACAGCATCAGTTTTTCGTTGGGATAAAACCGGAATAGCAGAAAGGAAGAGTAATAGCAATAAAATGCTTTGTCTTATTTTATTTAAAATCATAAACGATATATTTTTTTGAATTAGGATAATGAAATTCACGATTTGTTAAATCGCAATTATTATCACTTACTACTTGTAAAGCCAGAAAAGACTTATATTAAAAAGATTGAGATAAAAAGAAGGGAGGAGCTCGACTATTAAGTGGCACAAGGGAATTGTTATGAACCCACTGAAAAATATATACCTTGATTTTTCCTGTCAGGCTAAAAGCCTGGAATAGTACAAAAATGGAGAAGGAAAAAATAAATAATGAAAGGTTGCATGATAGTATAAAGGCAAGTTCAGAATGTGTATGTGTTTCCTGGGACTTATCATTATTTTCAGTCTTGTGATATGGATGGGCATGTTGAATTATTAATCCATCCCTGGTTTGATGAGAATGAAGGAAAAAGGCATTGTTCAGAATCAACAGGAGCATTATTCCTGTGAGGAATAGGCTCAGAGGATTCTTGTATGTATTATGATTCCTTAAATTCACTTAAAATAATTCAATAATAAAGTAATAGCTCATTATGAAGGAGGAAACCAGCTTTATTCCAACTCCCATAATAAAGCCAAAAAGGGAACCCATACCGGCTTTAAAAGATTTCTTAAACTCTTCTCCTTTAAGAGATTCTGCGATAATTGCACCAGCTAAAGGACCAATTATGAGGCCTATGGGTGGGAAAAAGAATATTCCTATGACCATACCAATTGTGGCTCCCCAAATCCCGGCTTTGGATCCTCCCATTTTTTTTGTCCCCCATATTGGAACAATATAATCCAGTATGGTTACTATTAATGCAATAAAGGCCATTAAAAACAGGAAGCGTGATTCAAAATCAGCAAATTTCGTGAAATGAAGCATCAACAGGCCTATAAAACTAATAGGAGGCCCAGGTATTACCGGCAGTATGCATCCAATAAGGCCAATGATCATGAACAGAATGGCAAGTATGAGTAAGATATAATCAAGCATTTATCTTTATAAAATATTGAATACCAATTTTCCCTGTAAAATAGCAAAGCTAATTCATTTATTTATTCTAAAGGATGAACAATTTTTGAATTGGATTCAAATTTACGATTTTATTTCACTAGTGTCCGCAGAAAATTTGTTTATCCGCTACGCGGAATTCATAGTCTTTTATAATTATCTTTCATACAATACTTAATCCCTTGCCTGCCGACTGACAGGGCTTACGTGGAAACTCTTCGTAGGTCGTACCTGTCAGGCAGGAGGTTTAAAATTGCAGAGCCCACTACACCTCGTTAGCTTATTTTAGTAATCCGGACTTATGCTGGAGAAATTAAAAACAGGCTTGCTGTTAATTATTTCACAGCAGAACTCATAGTTAACTATGATACGATTTGACGCAGTAATGCTACAGAATAAAGTATAGGAGGGCTAAAGGGATTATTATCCCTGCTATAGTCAGCCATGCACCCCTGCCTGTAATTCCATTTTTCCCTTTAAGGATAAATAGTCCTGTGATGGCAAGCAGGGCAAGAGCCCCAGCGAATATATCAGAATACCAGGTCCACCATGTTCCGGGATTATAATGCAGGTAATTTGCTTCGTAAAAAATTGGTCTTCTTCGAATTGTTTCAATAAACCCAAATCCCGAATCTAAATCAACAAGAATAGTTCCTCCATGCAGGAATACTTTTAGGCGATTCGCTTTTGGGAAGTAAAATTTCTTGACATTATCCCTGTCATCATATTGGTCAACCAAATCAAAAACCCATTCTTCATTTATCTGTTCTTGTTGGGGAGGGACTTCAGTAAGATTAAATTCCTGATTGTTGATAATGTAGTTTGGATTCCAGTCTCTCATATGGTTCAGGGCAATTCCTGAAAGTGCATAAATTATTGTTGTGGCTGTAAAAAAATAGCCAAAATCACGATGAAGTACCCTGTTAAGTTTTCTCCAGTTCATATATAAAAAATTAAGGCTGGTAATTTTACCAGCCTGATTCATTACCTAAAGCTTCAAAGAATTACTTGAGCTCTTCAAAAGCAGAACATTCAATTACATAGAAAGAGAGATGATCATTATCACAAGCATCAAGTTCTTCCTTCAGCTTCTCAAGTTGCTGTTTTTCTTCTTCCTGTTCTTCCTTGGTTTTTTCGGAGTCAGCAGAATTTAATTCATTTTCCCGGTTAGCGATATAGTCCTCATCAACTCTCAATTCCTCAATTAATACTCCATGAACCTGAACATCGCTTCCTTCTAATTCAATCTCAAAGCTATTCATATTTTTTCCAGTTATAATTTTGATTTTATCTTCCGGGGATTCTCCAAAAACAAACATTTTTTTTCCTCCATGTTTACAAACATGGTCAACAGTTCCTTTAATACTGATCTCTTTTCCAAGAAATGCATCTGTATCTGCCAATATATCGCTAATATTTGCTTCAACAATTACATTCTGTGGTGCAGCGTCTGTGTTTTCAGGTTCTTTGGATGATTGGTTTGTGCAGGAAACCGAGAAGAGAGGAATAAACAGAAATAAAAAAAGTTTTTTCATAGTTGTATATTTTAATTTAATTTATTGCGAATGCAAAAGTAATAATTAGGAAAATATAATCATGTTTTCCGGGCCTGTTTTATATCATAAGTTGATGCCATCTTATTGGGAATCCTTTTTTTTAATGAGTACAGTGTTTAAGCAAAGCCTTATATCGAACTCACGTTATATTATTAGTTTTTGAGCTTACAACTTCCAATACAGCTTCCACAGGCTGAAGCAGGTTTCGGACCAAAAAACAGGTATGCAATTTTGTATATTGTATACAGGGCAGTTGATATAAAGATGATTAAGGCGATAGTTTCTTGCATTTATGAATGGTATTTATAGGTTTAAAAATTTACCTCCCTGATAAACCAAAAAAGACATGATCCAGGCCAGTGAAGTGGTATAGAACATTGTAAATAGAGCCCATTTCCAGCTTCCGGATTCTTTTTGTATTGTTACAATTACAGCAATACATGGAAAATATAGTAAGATAAATACGAGATAGGAAAGGCCAACAAGTGGAGAAAAAACTGTTTGTCCTTTTCTGGGACCTGAAGTATATCTTTCTGATTTTAGATTTTGGATCAAGGTTTCGGATCGTTTCTGATTTCCTTCTCCACCCTGGTATAAAACTCCCATGGTGCTAACTACTACTTCCTTGGCTGCTATTCCGGTAAGAACACTAACACTCATTTTCCAATCAAACCCCAGGGGGCTCATAAGCGGTTCCATAAAGTGGCCTATCTTACCAATGTATGAGTACTCAAGAGAATGTAATGCCATATTACTTGAAGACTTTTTGTCAGAAATTTCAAAATCTGATTGACCTTCTGAATCATTCAAGGTAACCTGAATCTCCTGACTTAATTTCTTATCAGCGGGATTTCCATTGTTTCTTGGGTAGTAACTTAAACCCCAGATTAGAATAGAGGCAATGAAAATAATACCTCCCATTTTTTTTAAATACTGACCTCCATTACTCCACATATGAATTAATGTAGTGCGAATGGTAGGGATTCGATAAGGTGGAAGTTCCATTACAAATGGAACTTCTTCAGATTTAAAGATGGTCTTATTAAAGAGTATGGCAATTAATGCGGCAATTATTATTCCCAGAGCATACAATGAAAACAGCACCACTCCTGGATTTTCAGGAAAAAATGCACCTATAATAAGAATATATACCGGTAATCTGGCACTGCAAGACATAAAAGGATTAATAAGCATGGTGAGAAGGCGGTTGTTCCGGTTTTTAATTGTTCTGCTTGCCATAATTGCAGGGACATTACATCCAAAGCCCATTATGAGGGGGATAAATGATCGTCCGTGCAGACCTATTTTATGCATAATTTTATCCATAATAAATGCTGCCCTGGCCATATATCCGGTATCCTCCATCAGGGAAATGAAGAAGAATAGAATTAATATGTTTGGTAGAAATATAATGACACTTCCCACTCCTCCAATGATTCCATCAACAAGCAGGTCAGTAAGAGGTCCTGGTTTAAGGATATTGTCAAGTAATGAAGAAATAAGAAATACCAGTTGGTCAAGCCATTGCATTGGGTATTTGCCAATTTCAAAAGTCGAATAAAAAGTGAGAAACAATATGAAGAGTAAAATGGGAAAACCAAATAGTTTATGGGTCAGAAGCTCATCAATAATTTCAGAATTTTGTCTTTTCAGGATAGGGTTTTTAGTGTAGGTCTCTTTCAGGGCTCCCGAAATATAGCCATATCTTGCATCTGTTATAAGGGTTTCAGTATCCTCCCTGAGCACTAACTCCAATCTTTCAATTTCCTCATTTGCAGTAGATTCTACTTCAGGAAAATTATCCCAGGGTGAAAGTGAAAATTTTGCAGCCTTATCTTTTTCAAGAAGTTTAAGAGCATAATATCTTGAAGAAAACTTGTCGGTTAAAGTTTTGTTTTTCCATATCGCATCCTGTAAAGCATGAATGGATTTTTCAGGTTCTATGCCATAATTTATATGAATATGTCTTACTGATTCGTCCCTGTCTTCAAAAACATCAATTATTTTATCAAAAAGATTATGAATTCCTTTCCCTTTTGAGGCTACAGTAGGAACAAAAGGAATTCCCATCATTTTTCCCAGGGACTCATGATCAAACTTATCACCTGATTTTTCGAGTTCGTCAAACATATTCAAGGCAATAATTACCCTGATATCCATATCTATCAACTGGGTACTTAAATAAAGATTTCTTTCAAGGTTTGAGGCATCTACTACATTGAC
>DAOWNN010000206.1 GCA_030642585.1 Bacteroidota bacterium
ATACTGTATCTTGATTTGGTTGAGTTTAGGCAAAGGGTGCTGCATTGCGGAAAACAGGAAAAAATGCCTCCCATCGGGAGGCATTTTACCTAATTAATTCTAAGCACAAAATAAGATTTAAAAGAATTTCATTTCGTCTAAAACATCCATAACACCCCTTACAGCATCTTTAGAATTATCAAACATTTTTCTTTCTTCCTCATTGAGATCAATTTCAATAATTTCTTTAATCCCGCCTTTACCAAGTTTTACCGGGACTCCCAGGTAAGTATTGTGAACATTGTATTCTCCATTCAGCTCCACGCACACAGGGAAAATTCTGTTTTGATCCTTTATAATCGCTTCGGCCATCTGGGCAGCTGCAGCTCCAGGTGCATACCAGGCTGAAGTTCCCATCAGCTTTACAAGCTCTCCACCTCCAGCACGGGTACGGGCAACAATAGCATCTAATGTATCTTTATCTAAAAGTTGAGTTATTGGAATACCGCTCACTGTAGTATACCGAATTAGTGGCACCATGGTATCACCATGACCACCAAGAATAAGAGTCTGAATATCTTTAGGGGAACAGTTCAGTGCAGTAGCAATAAATGCTCTAAAACGGGCTGTATCCAGGATTCCTGCCATTCCAAAAACGGTTTTTGCATCCTTCCCTGAAGCAAGCTTGGCCGTATAAGTCATTACATCAAGTGGATTTGAAACAACAATAAATATTGCATTGGGAGAATACTTGACTGATTTCCCGGTAACTTCTTTTACAATTTTAGCATTTGTAGATATCAGGTCATCGCGAGACATTCCAGGTTTACGTGGCAGGCCTGAAGTAATGATTACAATTTCAGAATCTGCAGTTGCGGCATAATCATTTGTAACACCGGTAAGACGGGTATCATAGTTATCTACAGGCGCAGTTTGCCACAAATCAAGTGTTTTTCCTTCGGCCATTCCCTCTTTAATGTCTAATAAAACCACTTCATTTACAAATTCTTTGCGGGCAATTACATCTGCACATGTTGCTCCTACATTTCCTGCACCAATTACTGTTATTTTCATTTTCTCTTTATTTAAATTAATAATAGGATGAATTTTTGTCATAACTGTTTCAACCTACTAACTTATGGAAATTAAGGGTGAAATAATATGCCCTTTAACACATTATAACAATAAAGTGTATTTATTGAAATCTTAATCCACCAAAGAATCAAAATCGGCAGTAAGACTCTCATTCTTTATAAAATCATATAGAGTTAATCTTCTGACATTATAAAAATCAGTCCAATAGTTACGAAGTGCAGTAATAAAGTTTCTCCTGGCAATATCTTTTTCCGAATCAGCCACATTTAAATCTAAAACATCAATTTTACCGATTAAAAATCTTTGCTTGGTCACTTCATATCTCCTGGCAGCTATGGTATCAGATTTTGCAGCTATAGAAAGTTGATCATCCTGGAAATTAAACTGCGCTACTATAAGAAAAATAGATTGGTCAAAATCAATTTTATCCTGCAGCACATTGGTTTTTACAACTTCCTGATTTGACTGGGCCATTTTCAACCTGCCTCTTCCCAGGCCCCAATCCATAATGGGCATACTAAATGAGAGATTTACCACCTGGTTGTCGAGTAAATTTGCATAGGCATCAGGTGGTGTTGGGCCACTTCCGCTGTAACCAAATTCTGCGGCCAAATTTGCTCTAAAGCCTTTTTCTCCCCTTGCAACAGCCACATCCCTTTCTGCTTCCACAAGCTGACGCTCAAGAGCAAGTATCTCAGGATTGTTTTTGTGGGCAAGTGACATAGCCTTACTTATTTCAATCGTAAGGTCAGGAATTTCATTTGGGATAATTAACTCAATATTAACATTGTCGTTATAGCCTAAAAATGACCGAAGCTGAAACTCCTGGATCTGAAGATCAATTATTCTTTGATTCATATCGGCTCCTGCATTCAGAAACCGTAATTGCATTTGAAGCAATTCATCTTCTGCAATGGTTCCGATATTATACCTACCCTGGGCAATTAAAAAGAGTGTATCTGAGTTTGAATAATTGAAAATTGCTATTCTCATGTTTTGTTGCGCCAATGCCAGGTTAAAAAAATGAGAAACTGCTCTCTGATACACTTGTTCCATATTGTCGATATAGCCTTTTTTTGCTTCTTCATATTTTATAGGTTCAATCTTTTTTTCCCATTTTAAAGGATTATAAGCGAATAGTGGTTGATTAATCCCGGCACTTACCGGCAATGTTATGTATTGAGTATTCTTGACATCACCAAAGTTATCAAGTCTCCTAACCTGGCTTCTTGCAAAAACAGAGGCTCCTGTCAGTCCAATGTTCTGAGTAAGGTTTACTCCCAGCATAATATTGTTCTGATTTATTTCCACATACTCATCCTCACCTGTGCTGGAATTGTATCTTTTTTCAAGCGAACGGTTATACCCTGGCACAATGCCATTCATCATCAGGGCCGGACGATATTTGGCCTTAAAAGTCCGGTATTCCCAATAATTTCCAAGAAATTTATGCCTGGCAAGTATGGATTGAGGGGATTGATTTTTTGCTATTTCCAGCACATCATCCAGACTTAATTTTTTATCAGACTGTGCAAATATGCTTGATGTTAATAAACTTACAACAACAAAGAACAATAAATGCAATTTCAGATTTATTATTGTTTTATTCTTATACTTTTTCATCTGTAATAATAATTTTATATAGCCTGTCCCGAATTAATTTCAAAGTTCAGTTCATCTACTTATTTACTTACTACTCTATTCATAGCGTAATGATTCAATTGGGTCTTTTTCGGCTGCTCTTTTAGCCGGAGAGTAGCCAAAAATAACTCCTACAGCTGCAGAAACGCCAAAAGCTATTACCACAGAAAAGGGGCTCACAATAGTTACAATATCTGAGAACTTTTCTATGATCTGGGCAAACAATATACCAAGAAATACTCCAATAAAGCCTCCTGTAACGCTGATCAAAATTGCTTCTGAAAGAAACTGGACAACGATATCTGTTTTATTCGCCCCTATAGCCATACGGGTTCCAATCTCTTTAATTCGTTCCATAACCGAAGCAAACATTATATTCATAATTCCGATACCACCAACAATAAGTGAGATACTTGCTATTGCACCCAGAACGATATTGAAAACGTCCTTGGTTCTTTGTTGTTGTTTGAGAAGAAGTTCAGGAACAGTAATTTCAAAGTCTTTTACATCCTGGTGTCGTCTAAGCATCATCCGGCTGAGAATTTCTGTTGTTGCATTCAATTGTTCAGTTTCCTTAACTTGTACAATAATTCTGTCGAGCTGATGATAATTTGAAGTAGTATTCTGGCTGGGTGTAGAACTGAAAGACATTCTCATCATACTACCAAATCCACGAATTGAGATTCCTGAATTATCTCTTGTATTGACCAGCGCCCTGTTTTGAAAACGCATTAACATAGTTTTTACAGGAATGTAAATATTATCATTATATACATTTACCCCGGTTGTTTCAAAACCCGTTAAGCTAACTTCGGTACGTTCCAGCACTCCAATAATTTTTAACCACACATCGCCGAATTTTATGTACTGTCCTACCGGATCTATATGGCTGAAAAATTTTGATCTGATATTTGCACCTACAATACAAACAGTTACTCCATGCTCCCTTTGAAATTCATTAAAAAAGCTTCCATTATCAAGTGCCAGATTATAGAGTTCAAAGTAATCTGTTGAAACGCCTACAATTTTAGCAGCTGAGCGTCTTCCATTCTGAAGCACAAATGAATTTAAAGATATCTCCGGACTGATTCTCTGAACACTGGGAATCACTTCCAAAATAGCTTCAACATCCATCAGACTTAATCCCCTGGAAAACTTACCTTGCTGACGGGCGCCCTCCTCCCCTTCTTCAGTATTATCTGCTTCAACAATAGGAGTAATAAGGATATTATTTACTCCCACCATTTTTATTTGATCGAGAATTTCTTGTTGAGCACCTTTTCCAATGGCAAGCATGGTGATAACTGCCATTACCCCAAAAATAATCCCCAGGGCAGTAAGAATAGACTTCAGTTTGTTAGTAAGGATAGATTCCAGGGCTATGATTATATCATGAAAATATCTTTTCATATACAGCAGATTTCAATTAAATATTCCTGTGTTTAATACCAATTTATTAATGGATCTCTAGCTTGACGGAATCAGAAGTGGTCACCCCGGCATCCACCTTCTTTTCAGGAATTTCCTGAGTTTTCATACGGCTTCCCTGATTGGGTCCAATAGATCCTTTTGTGCCTTGAGAAGAACCTCCACCCATACGCACAAATTGTTGCATTTTTTTGTTTTGTTCATTTGCCTTTGCAGCTTCAGCCTTCATTCTCTCTTCTGCAAGCTTTTTATCACGCGCTCTTTCCCTGATCTTGACAATAATCTCATCACCCTTCAATTTAAATTTCTCAGGTTCTTCAGGGAGAGACAATAAAATTTTATCTCCAGGGCTTAAACCATTCTCCACAATAACTTTATTTTCATTAGACTCCCCAAGTAAAACAACCTGTTTCACTCCATTTTTCTTAAAAACCAAAGGTATGCTATCTTCCACATGAATAGCTTCAAGTGGAATTGACATTACACTATCAAATTCAGCTGTAATTATCTGGTTACTGGTAGTCATTGCAGGTCTTAATACAGGATCAACTCCATCCAGTTTAATCACTACTTCAAAAACTTTGGCGTCTGTATTGGGCAACTGTTCTCCAATGTTGGCTACTTCCAGTATTTCTCCCAGGAATTCTTTGTCAGGGAAAGCATCAACTCCAATTTTTACTCGTTGACCTTTTTCAATTTTACTGATATCAATTTCGTTAACATAAGTTTTAGAAATTAAAGATGAAAGGTCTGGCAGTGTTGCTACTGTAAGGTCCCATGCACTTATCATGGATCCAACCTTTCTTTTTTGCCCGCTCCATTCTTTTTGATAAATTACCATACCCGGTGCTGGTGCCAGAAT
>DAOWNN010000046.1 GCA_030642585.1 Bacteroidota bacterium
ATTGCTCAGTGGTGATTGGTCCCAAGGTGAAAAAATTCAGAAAGAAATACGGGGATATGATAAAATGACTAAAGTGACTAAAGTGACTAAAATGACTAAAGCCTGGAATAGAGGGGGAGGCTTTGGACTTTTGACTTTTGGACCCCCTTGGACTTCCATTTGAATTTCTATATCTTTAGATAAAATAATCTAAAATAGAAATGTTTTATTTGTATTTTATTCAATTATTCTTAATTCTTTCAGGCCAACAAATGGATACTAAAGAACCCGATCTTTCACAGTTATTACCCTTGTCTATAACTGGATGGGAAAAGACTGAAAACGATAGCTACTACAATGAGGAAAGCTTATTCAATTATATTAATGGGGGAGCTGAGCTTTATATTTCCTATGGATTTAATAATGTAATAAGCCGGCGGTACAGTAGGAATGGTAATTCCCAAATAGCTGTTGAGATATTTGATATGGGAAATAGCATTAATGCCTATGGAGTATTTACTCATGTTCGTGAGGAAATGGATGAAAGCTATGGACAGGGTTCCCAATTATATGAGGATGCTATTCTGTTTTGGAAATACAGGTATTATGTTTCTGTTGTAAGCCTGGATGGATCTGAAGATGCACAACTGACAATTAAAAATATTGCAGAATATATAGATGATTCCATTTCTGAAACCGGGGAATTGCCAGGAGTACTGAGGGTTATTCCAGAAAGAGGACTGGTAGATGAAAGCGTTCTCTACTTCCATCACCCGGCATGGATAAATTCTCTTTACTATATTTCTGATGAGAATATTCTGAACATAGACAATCAGACCGGGTGCATACTTGCCAGATATGGGGATAAGAAAGATAGATCATATCTTCTTGCCATCCGGTATTCTACAATTGAGGATGCAAAACGGGCTTTCAATCAGTTTTATAAGGTGTTTTCTGAGGAGAAGGATAGCCCTGGTCTTTCGCTAATGGAAGATGGAACATGGATAGCATATACCAGGCATCACCGATATTTTTTTGGAGTGTTTCATGCATCATCTGAAATTCTGGCAAAAGATCTTCTTCAGGAGACAATAGACAGAATAGATTCACAAGGCCTGTAAACAACATTAATATCAGTAAATCATGCTTAAGAAAATCACAAGACGAAGTTTGTTGAAAAAGTCAGCTTTGGCTACCGCCGCCGGAGCTCTCTACCTAAATTTCCCATATCCTTTATTTGGTAATGGGTCCGGACAAAAAACCCCGGTAGTATTGATCCGTGACGAGAATGTTATGGATGAATCCAGGAAATTCAATCCCGGGGTAATGAAAGAAATGCTCAATCAGGCATTGATAAGATTAACAAAAACAAAGAATGCCGGGGAAGCCTGGAAAAAGCTAATTAATCCTGAAGATGTTGTAGGGATAAAATCAAATGTATGGAATTACCTTCCAACTCCAAAGGAACTTGAGATGGCAATAAAAGAAGGGGTTATGAGTGCAGGTGTGCCTGAAGAACGCTTGAGCATTAGGGATCGTGGCCTTTTGGACGATCCTGTTTTTACCGGGGGTACAGCCTTGATCAATGTACGTCCCATGCGTACCCATGATTGGTCAGGTGTTGGCTCTTTGATTAAGAACTATATTACTTTTGTCCGAAAACCATCTATGTATCATCCAGATACTTGTGCTGATCTGGCTACACTTTGGAAACTTCCGTTTGTGGAAGGAAAAACAAGGCTGAATATCCTGGTGATGATGACACCTTTATTCAACGGTGTAGGACCCCATCATTACAACAAAAAGTATACATGGGAATACAAGGGCTTGCTGGTAGGCTTCGATCCCGTTGCAGTGGATTCAGTCGGGATTCGGATACTTCAGGAAAAACGGAGAGAATTTTTTGATGAAGATCGTCCAATTAAGCCACCTGTAAAACACATTTTTCTTGCTGACACCAGGCATCATCTCGGCACTGCAGATCCGGCTAAAATTGATCTTATAAAGCTGGGTTGGGACAAAGATATTCTTGTTTAAGAGCTGAGAAAACACTTATTGAGATTCACGTATATACTGGAGTACCTCTGAAGCTATCTCTTCAATGGGCTTATTGGTTACATTTATAACAGACCCAGCTTCATTTCCTTTTCAGAAAAAACCTCTGCTTCATAGGTGTAGATTGTCGCTTCTTTCCATCCTTCCCAGCCTATCCCGGCTTTGTCTCTGGCACAACGACCAAGAAATTCCTCAATATCCCAACCGGTCGTCAGGGCTACCTGTGGTAAAAATGTTCCTGAGTGGTGATCTTTGCTAATGTAAATTCCATGTTTCCCCAATTCAATTTCATCAATGGTTTCAATTTCTTTCATAGGACTAAGAACTGAAATTTCAATATCCGTATCTTTCAATTCATCCTCACTTAAGGGAGAGAACCTATAATCTCTTGTAGCAGCAGAGATAACCATCTCTTTTATGAGTTTGTGAAGTGGAGTTACTGCTTTAAAGCTGCCCATGCATCCCCGTAATTTCCCATCCGATATACAATGCAGGCTCACAAAGGCTCCGGTAGCTTGTTGAAGTATTAAAGGGACAGCAGACTCATCAATGGTTTTATCTATGTTCCCGGCAATTTTATAATTCAGAGAATCCCTGGCTATGGTTAACAAGCTTAATTTATCTTCTTTACTTAACATAGCATTGAAGGATTTTTATTTTTCACTAAGAATCATAGAAACATAGCCAACCACACGGCTTTTATCACTGTAATGAGAATCTCCTGAATTCAGATATTGAACTTTTGTAAACTCAAGCTCTCTTTCCATTTCAGCCAGGTATAGAATACATATTACTGAAGTCCAGCCACACATGCTTGTAAGTAAATTTGGAATTTCTGAATTCTTCTTTATCGCTTTCTGCAGTTTGTCGGGAGATCCTGTTTCTATTGCCTCTATCATATATCCATCAGCTTCAAGGGCATTATTGTAATTTGGGTAATGAGAAAGGTCGGTACTTATAACAAACAGGTTTTTTTCTGTAAAATAGGGTCGAAGGGCTTTTGAAATTTCTTTAGCCTTGTCAGGGTTTTGTGTCCCCAGCACAATTGGGACTATTCTCATTGTTTTCTTCATCCAGTATTGAAGAAATGGTAACTGTACTTCAAGTGAATGCTCACTGGAATGTGCGTCGTTATGAAATGTGAAACAATCGTGATCAGCTATCAATTTTTCGGCTAATTCACAATCCACTTCCACTTCTCCAAGAGGTGTGAAATAGTTCCCTTTACTATAGACAGATGCCCCATTAAAACTAACATGATGGCTTGAACCTATCAAGAAGATGTGATCATATTCAGCATCACGGCTCAATTGTTTAAATCCCGATGCAGCCACCTGCCCGGAATATACATAGCCTGCATGGGGGGAAATGACTGCCCTGATATTTCTTTCCTGGTCAGGAGAAACGGCTTGTTCAAAAAGCTTTTTCAGAATGTCTTGCAACTCTTCGGGGTCAGAGCTATAGAAGCTTCCCGCCACGACAGGCATACGATTTAAAGTTTTAGACTCATCCATAAATATAATACTAATCAGATTTCATATAAATTTAGGAAATATTCGATCAAGGTCAAAAGACTAAATATAAAAGGTCTAAAAGTCCAGGAGTCTAAAGGTCAAAAAGTAAGAGAAAACTTATCAGTTAGGAGTCAGGCATAAGAAATTTGAACATGAGTTTATCCTATCTCAAACATTGTTTCAGGTACCAACACTTAAAGCTATGCCTACCAGTAGGTAGGGTACTGTGGACTCATTGACGATAAATTTCAGGATCAAGGATATGGAAGGTTTTCCCAGCCTTTACTTTAGACTTTGGACTTTTAGACCTTTAGACCTTCTTCTAGTCTCCAAGGCAGGTACCTACTTCTCTGGCACTTCTTAACCAGGCATGGTCAGGGGGAACAAGTTTGAGTTTCCCAATTACCTTTTCAAGTGGTACCGGTATAGTTTCATCTCCATTAACAGCGACCATATTACCATATTTTCCTTCATGGATATAATCGGCACAGGCTGTTCCAAGGCATGTGGCCAGCAAACGGTCTGCTGCCGAAGGAGAACCCCCTCGCTGCAGGTGTCCCAATATTGTTAGCCTTGATTCAAGTCCTGTCAATTTTTCAAGTTCCTTTGCAAGAAATGCCGTATTCCCGGTACATTTATTATCCAGGGCTTTTAAATGCTTTTTGAGTTTTATTTTCTGCTTTTTATCATCTGTAGCCTGCATTTCCTTCTTGGCTTTTTTGATTTTATTATATGCCTCATGGGTAAGTGCCCCTTCTGCAACGGCAACTATACTGAAAGGTTTCCCACTTCTACTTCGATTCATAATAGAATCAGCCACAATATTCAAATCATAGGGGATTTCAGGAATCAAAATTACATCGGCACCACCTGATACGCCAGCCCCTAGAGCCAGCCAGCCTGCCCGGTGTCCCATTATCTCCACAACAATTATCCTGTGGTGACTATGGGCTGTGCTATGAAGACGATCAATAGCATCAACAGCAATACCTAGAGCAGTATCAAAGCCAAAGGTACGATCGGTCATTGCAACATCGTTATCTATAGTTTTGGGAAGGGTAATTATGTTAAGTCCCCTTTTTGCCAGATGATAAGCATTCTTTTGTGTACCACCTCCACCAAGGCAGATCAGGCAATCCAGATGATTTTTGTGATAATTATCTACAATTACATCTGTCATATCCATGATCTTTCCGCCTACCATCATCTTATATGGTTTATCCCGGCTGGTTCCAAGTATTGTGCCCCCGGTTGTGAGAATTCCTGATAGAGTGTTACTATTTAAAGGCATTATCCGGTTTTCCATAAGTCCTCTGAAACCATCCAGAAAACCAACTATTTGCATTCCATATTTATTTATACAGGCTTTTCCAATTCCCCTTATTGCTGAATTTAAACCAGGCGTATCACCCCCGGATGTAAGTATTCCAATATATTTTTTCATCTTTTTTACTTCAATTTTCTTTCAATTCAAAAGTAGTTCAAAATTGCGGATTCAACAATGCTTTGTTTTTCATCAAAATAAACTAACTTAGGTTTTTCTTAAAATTAACACCAATTCCTCACTCAATTTATTATTCAATAAGTTCCTGGTATTAATGAAAGTTAAGTTTTTTAAATCAGAATACTCTCTTCTGCAAAAGATTGGTTTGATTCTGGGTCCTCTTCTGGCAATTTTCATTATTTCAAATTTCAAACCTATTCCCGGCCATCCCGAGATTCAATATACTGCGGGCATTGCCGTTCTTATGGCCACCTGGTGGATTACCGAGGCGGTGCCACTCGCGGTAACGGCACTTCTTCCTGTTTTTTTATTTCCTCTACTAGGTGTTATGGATGGAAAGGATGTTTCTACCCTCTATTTCAATGATGTGATTTTTTTATTTCTTGGAGGCTTTATTGTTGCCCTTGCAATGGAAAAGTGGTCTCTTCATAAGAGGATTGCAATTTTCGCACTTATGATTTTTGGAGTAAAGCCCAAACGAATCTTGCTTGGTTTTATGGTTACCAGCTCTTTTTTATCAATGTGGATATCGAATACAGCAACAGCTATGATGATGGTTCCAATTGCACTTTCGGTAATTATCAAACTGGAATCTACACTGGGTGTTGAGAAAATGAAGAGATACTCCATAGGCTTATTGCTGGGAATTGCATACAGTTGTAGTATTGGGGGGATAGCTACACTGATAGGAACACCTCCTAATGCCGCATTCTTGCGTATTTATGCCATTTCATTTCCCAATGCTCCGGAGATTTCGTTTGCAAGCTGGTTTTTCTTTGCTTTGCCAATAAGTATTGCTTTTTTATTTATAGTCTGGGGAATTTTATCCTTCCTGTTTGGCCGCATTAAATTTGAAATCAACTCTTCCTTATTTCAGGATCAGTACAGGTCACTTGGGAAAATGAGCTATGAAGAAAAAATTGTGCTTTTTATCTTTTTGACTCTTGCGCTATTGTGGCTGACCAGGGCAAACATAGATATGGGAGCTATACATATACCCGGTTGGTCGTCCTTGTTTAAACATCCCGAATACCTGAATGACGGGGTAGTGGCTATTGCTATTTCTTCCTTACTTTTTATAATACCGGCCAGGGATAAGGGAAGTATCATGGAGTGGGAAAATGCATCCAAGCTACCCTGGGGAATTGTACTCCTGTTTGGTGGCGGCTTCGCATTGGCAGGAGCCTTTAAAGTATCGGGCTTTTCAGACTGGCTTGGTAGTAGTTTCTATCATATGGAATCATTCTCACCCCTGGTAATTATAGCTTCCATTTGTGCTGTTCTGACATTTCTTACAGAACTTACTTCCAATATTGCCACTTCACAGATGATTCTTCCTATTCTTGCTGCGCTTGGTACTGCCATTGGAAAAAACCCCTTGCTTTTAATGATTCCTGCTACCCTGGCCAGTTCATTTGCCTTTATGATGCCCGTTGCAACTCCTCCAAATGCCATAATATTTGGCACCAAAAGAATCAAGATCATTGACATGGCCAAGGTAGGCCTGTTGATTAATCTTCTTGGTATTGCTATTCTCACAATTGGAATACTCCTCCTGGGACCGGTACTGGGCATCGATCTTAATGAAATGCCTGATTGGGCAATAATGCCTTGAGGAGATAGTCCAATAGTCATTGCTACCATGTAAAACAGGTGCAAAATACAGATCAAATAGTCGCTAATGCACTACAGAAGCGGTCTGCGGGGTTATAGCACATGGGAGGTATTCTAAATATTGTTAAAAAGATCGTTGATTAGAAGGGAGGAGTGGAAGAAAGCTTGAAGCATGAAAAATGAAGCTTGAAAAAAGAATTGTTACGCAAAGAAGACGCAGAGAACCGCAAAGAAATGAAGAAGGCCACTGATGCACGAATGGAAGACGAATGCACAAATGGATTAGTGGAATGGAATAAATGAGTACCTGATATTTTTACTGTTAAAAATACATAGCATTTTGACTTTGTTCTAATTTGCTTATAAATATATTATCTATTTGTATTGCGTATACACCAAAATTGTTTATAATTTCGTGTGAACTAAAACACATAATCAAAAATAACAATCTGATGAAAAAAACAATGATTTCAAGCCTGGTAATGGGAATCACAGGTCTATTACTGGTATTTGCATTTTCTTGTACCTCTATGAAGAAGGATTCTCAGCATCTTTCTATTGAGTATGAGCAATTTCAACTCGATAACGGTCTGGATGTAATCTTGGCAGTTGATAAATCTGATCCCATTGTTTCTCTGGCAATTCAATATCATGTTGGCTCAAACAGAGAGGTTCCGGGAAGAACAGGTTTTGCTCACTTGTTTGAGCATATGATGTTTCAGGAATCTGAAAATGTTGGTCAGGACCAGTTTTTTAAGAAGATCCAGAATGCAGGAGGGATGTTAAATGGGGGAACCAGTAATGACGGAACTATATATTTTGAAGTAATCCCTAAAAATGCCCTTGAATTAGCTTTATGGCTGGAATCTGATAGAATGGGCTACATGATAAATACGGTTACAAAACAGGCATTTGCAAACCAGCAAAATGTTGTTCAGAATGAAAAGCGCCAGACAATGGATAACCAACCCTATGGCTATACCCGCTATATAATAGGTAAAAACTTATATCCGGAAGGTCATCCATACAGCTGGACAGTAATTGGAGAAATGGAAGATATATTCAATGCTACAGTGGCAGATGTGAAGGAATTTCACTCTAAATATTATGTTCCAAATAATGCAACCCTGGTACTTGTGGGAGATTTTGATCCTGCAGAGGCCAGTGAGCTGATCAATAAATATTTTGGAGAAATTCCAGAAGGTGAAGAGGTAAATGACCCACAACCATGGTCTGCAGAGCTGGAAACTACAAAATTGCTTTTCCATGAGGATAATTTTGCAAGAGCGGCACAAATCAACATGGTTTGGCCTACTGTGGAAAGTTATCATCCCGACTCTTATCCACTTGATTTTTTTGCCGAACTGGTGGCCTATGGCAAGAAAGCACCTATGTATAAGATACTGGTAAAAGAAAAGCAACTTACATCGCGAAGTCGTACCTATAATTCGTCAATGGAATTAGCAGGAACTTTTCGTATAAATATTACAGCTAACTCCGGAGTTAATCTACAGGATATACATGATGCAATTTTTGAATCTTTCGAGATGTTTGAGGAGGAAGGCATAAGCGAAAATGACCTGGAGAGGATTAAAGCAGGCCTTGAAACCAGCTACTACAATAGTATTTCCAGTGTCTTTTACAAAGCCTACCAACTTGCTAATTATAATGAGTATGCTGGCGATCCTTCATTCATTGAAAAGAATATTGAATTGATACGTGCTGTTAGCATTGAAGATATCAACAGAGTATATAATAAATACATCAAAGATAAGCCTTACCTGGTAACCAGTTTTGTTCCCAAAGGGGATTTGGATTTGATGGTAGAGAACTCTGTAAAGGCTGATGTTGTAGAGGAAAGTATAAGCGATGCCACTGAGGTATCACAAGACGTTGCAGACGTGGAAGAGTTGGTGAGAACAGAAACTATCCTGGACAGGTCAATTGAACCGGAACCGGGACCTGATCCTGAAATCACTATACCTGATATTTGGAAAGATCAATTGTCTAATGGAATGGAGGTATATGGAATTTTGCATGATGAATTGCCCCTGGTACAGTACAATATTGTACTAAAGGGAGGTCACCTTTTAGATGATATTGATAAGGTGGGGGTAGCTAATCTTGTTGGAGAATTGATGATGGAAGGAACAAAGAATAAGACACCACAGGAGTTGGAAGAGGAGATTGAATTGCTTGGAGCAAATATTTCAATGTATACAAGCAACCAGTCAATCAATATAAATGTGAATACCCTTGCCAGAAACTTTGACAAAACACTGACTCTGATAGAAGAAATACTTTTGGAACCAAGATGGGATGAGGAAGAATTTGAACTTGCAAAGACCAGAGTGATCAATTCTATCAAACAACAACAGGCCAGGCCAAATTATCTGGCTAATAATGCTTTCAACAAGCTGCTTTACAAAGAAGATCATTTACTTGCTTATAATACATCCGGAACAGTTGAGTCGGTAGAGGGTATTCAGCTGCAGGATCTGAAAGATTATTATAAAAGATATTTTTCACCTTCAGTAGCAAAATTTCATGTCGTTGGTAGTGTTAGCAAGGATGAAGTGATGACTGCTCTTTCAGCATTGAGCAGTTCCTGGACTTCAAAGGATGTTATTTTTCCGGAAATTGAAGAGCCAGGGAAACCTGCAGCTTCAAAGATATATTTTGTGGATGTTCCGGGAGCTAAGCAGTCGGTTATTCAAATTGGTTACCTTGCTCTTCAGCGAACAGATCCGGATTATTATCCTGCTACGGTTATGAATTATAAGCTTGGAGGCTCTTTCAGTGGAATACTGAATCTTGTTCTCAGGGAGGAAAAAGGATTTACCTACGGAGCTCGTTCGGGCTTCTATGGAACAAATATTACCGGTACGTTTGAAGCTTCTTCTTCTGTTCGTTCTAATACTACTTTTGAATCGGTTCAGATCTTTAAAGAATCTATGGAAGCCTACAGGGATGGTATCTCTAAAGAGGATCTCGACTTCACCAAGAATGCCCTGCTAAAATCCAATGCCAGAAGATTCGAAACATTGGGATCGCTTCTAGGAATGCTTAGAGCTATCAGTGCTTACGATCTGCCGGATAATTATGTCAAACTGGAAGAAGAAATCGTAAGAAATATGACTTTGGAAGCTCATAAAGCATTAGCAGAGAAGTATATTGTGCCGGAACAAATGTACTATGTGATTGTTGGGGATGCTGCCACACAATTAAAGCCTCTATCGAAAATAGGCTTTGGTGAACCAATACTGATTAAAGATTAAAGATTGAAAAAGCAAACATTACTATTCTTGCTTGTCCTGGCTATTATTTTCCAGTTTGGGCAAGAGGTTTTTTGTCAGAACAAACGGGTTCGGGACTATGGTATTCAGCCAGGAGTGATGATTCCAGGGCCATATAATGCCATTACAGATGTTTCAGGAGTTACAGTAGGTCATAAAACCCTGATAAGCGGGGAGCAAGTACGAACAGGTGTAACAGCTATTTTACCCCACCAGGGTAATATCTTCAGGAATAAGGTGCCGGCTGCTATTTATGTAGGTAATGGCTACGGTAAGCTGGCCGGAAGTACCCAGATACAGGAACTTGGAAATCTCGAAACACCGATTGTACTGACAAATACAATGAGCATTCCACAAGCTTCAGAAGCCCTGATCGATTATACCTTTTCAATTCCTGAAAATAGCGATGTCCAGTCAGTAAATCCTGTTGTGGGAGAAACCAATGATGGTTATCTAAATGATATCCGGGGAAGGCACGTTGGTAGAGAGGATGTGCTTGAAGCTATTCGTTCAGCAAAGAACGGGCCTGTAGA
>DAOWNN010000013.1 GCA_030642585.1 Bacteroidota bacterium
ATGCAAGCAGGCAGAAAGAGAAGACTCATGGACTGTTCTGGGTTCATAATAGTTAAAATTCCTTTTTATACAATCCAGGTCATATCTTTCTTCAAGCATATAGATGCCTTGCAAGACATCTGCCTGTTTGATAAAGGGGGACCGCAGGATTCTGTCCCAGGACCAGTACTGATTTATGGGTTTTTGTTCAGGATCAATATCAGAAGCCAGTAATTGTTCTTTGTCGAGATAACCATCCTGTTGAAGAAACACTTTCTCCTCCTTGTGGTATGGATAATACATGTGCTGAATGATCTTTTTCCATAATTCAGTCTCTTCAACTTCTTTGAAGTTTAATTTTTGAATTTTTTTTGCAAATATTTTGGGGTGGTCTTTTTTTAGCTGATTAAGGCTTTCAATTGTATATTCCAGGGTCCAGCCTGCTATAGTATTGGTGTACCAGTTATTATTCACATTGTTTTCATACTCATTTGGTCCTGTTACCCCAAGAATAACATATTTCCCTTTTTCAGTAGAGAAATTTACTCTTTGTGACCAAAACCTGGAAAGTGCAATCAAAACATCAATTCCAAAATTATTTAAGTATTCATTATCTCCGGTATGGCGCGTATAGTTATATATTGCAAAGGCAATAGCTCCATTTCTATGTATTTCTTCAAAGGTAATTTCCCATTCATTGTGACACTCTTCCCCATTCATGGTAACCATAGGATACAGGGCAGCACCCTTATTAAAACCCAGCTTTTCAGCATTTTCAATTGCTTTTCCAAGATGTTTATACCGGTACATAAGAAGATTCCTGGCCACTTCAGATTTTGAGGTGCTTAAATAAAATGGCAGGGCATATGCTTCGGTGTCCCAGTATGTACTGCCTCCATATTTTTCTCCTGTAAATCCTTTGGGACCTATATTTAAACTTTCGTCTTCTCCTGTATAAGTTTGATTTAGCTGGAAGATATTAAACCTTATACCCTGTTGTGCGGCTACATCTCCCTTAATAACAATATCACTTTCTTCCCATTTCTTTATCCATGCATTTTTTTGTTGAGCAAGCATTTCGTAAAAGCCTTTCGAAACAGCCCTTTCAAGTGATTTCATGGTAAAAGATGCTAAATCGCTTACGGGATGATCTTTTGATGTAATGTTTGCTGCAAACTTATAGATTACAAGTTCATCATTTTGTTTAACAGGAATACTGGTAGTATTTGCAATGAATTTTTGCTTTGTGATTTTCTCAAGTTCCGGTTGAATGATATTTTGATTTTTTTCAAAAACAAATTTCATTCCGGTTGACACATAAAAATTTGATTTTTTGGTTTTTCCAATAATATGACCTTCTCCTGAATCAATCTTACTTGAAATCTCATCCCAGAACTTTTCATTATAGTTTGAATCTTCATTTTTAACATCCAGATCAATATAGGGAGTAAAGCGAATTTCACCTGAAAAGTTCAAAGCTTTGATTTTATAACGAATTGCTCCAGTTTCTGTGTCTACAATACTCAAAAATCGTATTGTCTCGACTTCAATTTGCCTGTTTCCTGATTCTGCAGTAAAAGTTCTTTTCAGGAAACCTTCTTTCATATTCAAAACTCTCCTGAAGTTAATCACCTTCCATTTTGCCAGGTCAAGTTCTTCCCCGTCAATATCAATATTAATCCCAATCCAGTTTGCTGCATTTAAGACCTTGGCAAAGTACTCGGGATATCCATTTTTCCACCAACCAACCCTTGTCTTATCGGGATAATAAATCCCAGCCACATAGCTCCCCTGTAAAGAGTCTCCACTATATTGTTCTTCAAAATTGGCCCTTTGTCCAATTTTACCATTTCCTATTGAGAAGATACTTTCTGAAGCCCGGTTTTTTTCGGGAGAAAAACCTTCTTCAATAATTAACCACTCATCATATATTAGTTCAGGATTCATATTTACTATGTATTTTTTTCATCAACATCTATAACTCTTGAAACCATGACTGCTGCAATAAGAAATGAAACACCACTTGCAACCAGGGCGAAAACGGGGTTCCCTCCATATACATACTTTACAATTGGGCCACCGATAATTGCATTGATAATTTGCGGAAGGACAATAAAGAAATTAAATATGCCCATATAAACTCCCATTTTATGCCCCGGAATCGAGCCGGCTAAAATAGCATAGGGCATAGCCAGAATACTGGCCCAGGAAATTCCAATTGCAACCATAGAAAGGATCAACCAATATTCATTTGGAGCAAAATAGATCGAAATCAATCCTAATCCTCCAATGCTTAATGAAATAGCATGAGTTCTTTTTCTTCCGAATAATTTTGCAATTGCGGGCAAAAAGAATGCATAAATGGCAGATACAGCATTATAGATTCCGAATAATATACCTACCCAGTCTCCGGCATTCTGGTAAGCACTACTGTGTGTGTCGTTTAGCGAAAGGCCATATGTGTGATGAGCAATTGCAGGAGTAGAGAAGACCCACATTCCAAAAAGGCCAAACCATGAGAAAAATTGAACCAGACTTAACTGCTTCATGGTGAGTGGCATGTTTTTAAAATCAGAAAAGATATTTAAAAGTCCAAGAGCTTTTTCACCCTCTACCTCCTTTTCGGCACTTTGGTTATATTCCGCTAATTCTTCAGGTGGATATTCTTTTGTAGTAAATATTGTAAAAAGAATACTGCTGACAAGGACAACAGCTCCGGTAATAAAAGATAGCAGTAAGTTTAAGGGAACAATACCCGGATCTGCCTCATTACTGATTCCCACCCAGTTTGTTAATGCATATGGAAGCCAGGATCCGATTACAGCCCCAATTCCAATGAGAATAGTTTGTACACTGAAACCCAGAGTTCTCTGGTCAGATGGAAGCAGATCGGCAACAAGTGCCCGGAATGGTTCCATTGCAATATTGAAAGAGGCATCCATGACCATAAGCATCCCTGCACCAACCCAAAGGGAGGGAAGAAAAGCAGTAAACATGTCTGCATTTGGCATTAATATTAAGCCTACTGAAGCCAGCAGGGCTCCTGTTAAAAAATATGGCCTTCTTCTTCCAAGACGCGTCCATGTCCTGTCACTGTAATAGCCAATTATAGGCTGAACAATCATTCCGGTTAAAGGAGCAATAATCCAGAACCAGGAAAGTTCGTGAACATCAGCTCCAAAAATCTGTAATATCCTACTCGCATTTGCATTTTGTAAAGCAAAACCCATTTGAATTCCCAGGAATCCAAAGCTCATATTCCAAATTTGCCAAAATGATAAACGCGGCTTGATTTTCATATTGAAAAGTTAAATATTTGCTTACACATAAACGGAGGAATTCAGCCCTTCAAATATAAAGATAAATATTGAATAGAAAAGGCTTATTTGATTAAAATACAGGCAGATGGAGTATTAGTCTTAATGATTTTCACAAAGCTTATATTGCAAACGTTTGCGAGACCTGATAGTACTATTTGCCAGGAGTGATTTTTTTTGAAAATAGCCCTTCAAATATCAAAAAGCGTCTGATTTATATGATTTATTTAAGACTTTTTAGATAAATCCGGGTGGAAAAGCAGACTAAATTGGCTTTGGAGAGAAAACTAATGGTGTTTAACAATTTTTCGTACGTGATAGAAATCCTCGCAATTTAGTTTTAAAAAATATATGCCGGGAGGCAAATCCATAGTAGAAATCCGGACACTTGATCCTTCAAGATGGAGATTTTTGAAGACTATTCCAGTAATATTCAGTATTTCAACATTAAAGGAAGGTGAATGGCAGGGTATGATTTCAATAAACAGTTCATCCTGAAAAGGATTCGGAAAAACCAGAACCTCATCCGAATTTAATTGACTGGAAATGCTAACAGGACCTATATGAACATTCAATATTACCGGATCACTGTGACAATTTGAACTATCTGTTTCAATGACACATATACGTCCTGCTCCATACACTTTCCAGGTAACTTTAATTGTTGATGTTCCCTGTCCCCAGCGAATTTTGCCTCCGCTTACTTCCCAAAAATAACCTGAACCCATATGGGCTTGCACATAATATTCATGTTGACTTGCGTATTCTACCAGGGTGTCTCCAAATATGTGGCCGGGATCAACCATAGGAGGTTCAGATAGCATAATACTATCAGTAGCTGTATTTAAATCACTGTCAGTTACACTTATCCGGTAATATATTCCGGCTTCAAGAGAATCGACTTCATTACCGGTAGTCATTGCATTATCATCCCAGGAATAGGAATAGGGAGGAGTTCCGCCTGAAGCATGGGCAATTGCCCATCCGTCATTATATCCATAACATGAAATGTTTAAACTATCACTTATGCTTACTGAAAGAGGATAAGAACTGAAGGAATAATAATATTCAAGTCGATACAAATATTCCCATAAAGCGGAGGAGGAATTCCAACTTTGTCCTTCTTCCAGGAACAGTTGGCCGTACTCATCAAATTCATATATATAGCGATTGTATACATTCCACATGGAAGAGGAACTGTGCCAAAGGAAATAACGAATCATAGTATTTTGGGATGCTTCATTATAAGTGTAATCATACAACACAATATTTATCCATTCTGTTCCGGTCCATGATTGATATTTCTTTTTAATTACCTGGTCTGTGTCATTGTATGTATAATCAATTAATATTGAAGGCTTCCAGTCATATGCACTTGTATCCCATATTTCCTGAAGTTCACCTGTGAATAAGCCGGATGTATCATAATCATAAATACTACGATTTCCATTTATCCATGTATTGTTAGTAATATCCCATTTCTGTCTGATGAACTGCGTTTTTCTATTGTCTTCAAATTCATAAATAAACTGATAGTCATTGATAAACCTTGAACTATCAGCATTCCAGTATTGCCTCAAGTAATGAGTCCAATTACCCAGCAAATCAAAATTATATGAATATTTTGATATTGTATCCCAATTCTGACTCATTTCATTCCACGAAAATGCCAGGTAGTAGTCAAGAAGGGATGAAGGCTTATAGGTATATTCAGTTTTACTTGCAGGTAACCATGTGTCGGATTGTTGAGACCAGGAACTAACAAATTTTTGTTTTATTAAACCTTCGTCATCGTAAATCCTTTCTTCAAAAGTCTGATTTATCCAGCTTTCAGCGACAGAATTCCAGGATCTGGTAATTTTATGACCCACAAAGTTTTGTTCATTATAAGAAAATATTGTACTCTGGTTTTCTGCCCAGTTTACATGAATGGCATCGTAGGTAAAATAGTAGAAAGAGTCGAGTCTTACATGAGGGGATTTCAAATTATTTAAAACAGCAATGGGGTATGGATTGTATATAGAATCAGGATAACTGTTCGATTCTAAATTATGATCGGCAAGTATATTCTGCCCAGATAAAGTGCTGGCACTAAACAATAATATTAGATGAATTATAAACTTCATTCAGGATTTTATTCTGACTTGGTTTTATTATTATACGCATTTGAATTCAGTATAGTTACTAAGAAACAGGCTCCATAAGTAGAATGCTATATTTTTTTAACTCACTGGCCATTTCTTTCGCATTGCCAGAATACAGGTTCAATGTATTCCAGAAACCTGGACCATGGTTTTTATGTTTTGTATGTACTAATTCATGCAGAAGTACATAATCTATTAAATGTGCGGGAAGTCTCATCAGGTTTACGTTCAGATTGATGTTGTTCCTTGCAGAACAACTTCCCCATAAAGTTTTTTGATTCCTAAGTGAAAGCTTTTCATATTTTAAATCAAATTTATTTGAGATGATTTTTAATCTATCCGGAAGATATTCTATTGCTTCTATTCGTAAGGTTCTTATTATGGCTTCCTGAATAAAGGCCTGAATATCCTGATCTTCAATCTTGAACTGTTCAGGTACTTTAATCTTAACAAGGCCTGGACTTATGCGAAAACTGATCTTTTGCTGACCTTCTCTGCTAATTACTAACTCATGATTCCATGTTTTAAAATTTGAATATTCGGTAAAAATTATTTTTCTCCCGGAAAAACCTCCTGATTTGTTAATATGCTTGAGAATCCAGTCTTTTTTCTTTTGAGCAAAGACTTTACCAGACCGGTAAGGAGCCCAGGGAGGAAGAATTGCCTGCACCTCACCTCCTTGAGTTATTCGAATGCTTATTCTTTTGGCTTTATTACTTTTTCTAATGGTTATCTCACCTATATCTTTAATAAGAAGTGTTTTCATTACTGAGCATATTTAATTACACTTTATAGCTTCAATGAATAACATTAATAGCTGATAAGTGGTCAAAGATAGTGTATTTAGCCAATCACTATTTAATATATTCAATCTGTTTTAATCCTCCTTCGCGTTCCGCTTGCGCCACCGCTAAAGCTTTAGGCGGCACGCGGTCGCCGGACGAGAAGAATAGTTTAATTCCTCGGAGTTCTACTCCGAAATGAGGGGTTCAGGGTTCTGCCCTGAGGTCTCATACCTTTGATTTCATAAAATTTCATAAAAATGACTTAAATCGCACCAACAAAGTTTAAATGATGTTTGTTTTATCAATATCTTTAGCGCTTGTTTTATTTAAGAACTACCAATAAAGATGAGCACTAGAATATTTTTTTCAATTATGTTCATGTTGTTTGTTTTTAATCCTGAAGGATATACTCAGGAGAAAAAGACATGGACCTTGCAAGATTGTGTAAGCTATGCTTATGAGAATAATATCAGGATTAAACAGCAGGGATTGAATACCAATCTCAATGAAAACACATTGAAGCAGTCAAAAATTAATCTTGCACCAAGTTTAAATGCCAGCGCATCGCATTCATACACCCAGGGAAGATCATTGAACGAAGCAACCTATCTTTATACTACACAAGACCAGCAAGCTTCAAATTTCAATTTCAACTCCAGTGTCACTTTATTTAATGGTCTGCAGCAGAAAAACACTATTAAGCTGAATGAGTATAACTTGTTTGCAAGTTTACAGGATATTGAAAAGTTAAAAAATGATATATCTGTAAATATTGCTCTTGCCTACCTTCAGATATTATTGAATAAAGAATTGCTCGAGGTTACAAATAACCAAATAGAGCTTACTAATCAGCAAATTACACGAACGGGGAAACTTGTTGATGCAGGGAGCCTTCCGGGAGGAGATCTCTTAGAGATTAATGCACAGGCTGCCAGGGAGGAAATGCAGTTTATTAGTAATCAAAACCAGTTGGATATTTCCTATCTTACACTTACCCAAATATTAGATCTTGATTCTACAGGAGGCTTTAGTATTGAGGTGCCCGATCTTTCCTCAATGATCGATGAAGAATACATTATTTCACCTGTTGACCTGGTTTTTCGTGAGGCATTAAATGTTATGCCTGAAATAAAAGGTGCAGAGTACAGGCTGAAAAGTTCTGAGCAGGATTTGAAGATTGCAAAGGGAGCCAGATCTCCCAGGCTTTCTTTGAATGGCAGTTGGGGCACCGTATATTCAGATGCAAGATCAAGAATTTTTTTAGATCCGGGTACTGGTAATATTAGCCAGGAGTTTTATCCTTTCTGGGATCAGCTTAATGATAGCAGAAATTGGGGTGTTACTCTGGGGATGTCCATACCTATTTTTAATAGATGGATGGTTAATACCGGCATCAATAATGCCAAGCTAAATATTGAGAATTTTCAGTATGAATTAAAAAACACCCAAAATCTTCTTTACAAAGAAATTCAGCAGGCATATGCAGATGCTACTGCAGCAATGAAGAAATTCAGGGCCAGTGAAAAAGCGGTTGCATCGATGAAAGAGGCATTTCGGTATACAGAACAGAAATTTAATGTTGGATTATTGAATTCTGTTGATTATAGCACTTCCAAGAACCTGTTAACACAAGCTCAATCAGAATTGCTGCAGGCTAAGTATGAATATGTTTTTTATATTAATGTTCTTGAATTTTATAAGGGCAAACCAATTAAATTTTAATTTTATTTTGAATAATAATGGAGACAAATAAACTTCTCAAAATCATTGCCGGTATCACGGTTGTATTATTGATCCTGGCATTTGCCGGAAAGAGGCTCGGGTGGTTTGGAAAAGCCGAAACAGTTAAAATTGCAGTTGAAAAAGGCGAATACCGGACTATTATTGAAACCATTAATGCAAACGGAAGAATTAACCCGGAAACAGAAATAAGAATCACTCCTGATGTTTCCGGTGAAATTATTGCATTATATATCAAAGAGGGGCAGGAAGTAAAGGCAGGAACACTCCTGGCAAAAATTAAACCTGACATCTATATTTCTGCTAAAGACAGGGCTGAAGCCTCTCTTAGCTCTGCCAGAGCCAGGGTTGCCCAGGTGGAGGCAAGCTTCGTACAGGCAAAACTTGCTTATGAGAGGAGTAAGAAATTATGGGAACAACAGACCATATCCAAAGCTGAATTTGAGCAGGCGGAGGCATCTTATAAGATGGCACAGGCAGATGTTGAATCTGCCAATGCATCTGTTAGAAGTGCTAAAGCCTCTCTGAATGAAGCTTCAGAAAACTTATTTAAAACCACTTTATATGCTCCGATTGATGGCACAATCTATGGTTTGCAGGTTGAGATGGGAGAAAGGGTAGTTGGAACGGCTATGATGTCAGGAACCGAAATGATGAGAATTGCCAATCTGAACAGGATGGAAGTAGTAGTAGAAGTGAATGAAAATGACATTGTGCGCGTGAGCTATCAGGATACTGCAATTGTCGAGGTGGATGCATATATGGATTATGAATTTAAAGGGGTGGTTACTGAAATTGCAAACTCGGCTACTTCTACAGGAATAGCAGTGGACCAGGTTACAAGCTTTAATGTTAAAATACTTCTTCTGAGAAGTTCCTACGAAGATCTTATCACAACATCCAACAAAACTCCTTTCCGTCCCGGAATGTCGGCCACTGTAGATATCAGAACAGAAACCCGTATCAATACACTTTGTATTCCCATCCAGGCTGTAACAACCAGGGCAGATACGGTAGAGTTTGAGGAGGGAGAGGATGAAATTATTTCTTCTTTGGACCAGGATATAAAAGAAGTAATTTTTGTTGTTAATGAAGATGAAACCCTGGTATTGAAAAAAGAGGTTGAGACCGGCATACAGGATAAAAACTATATTGAAGTTTTGTCGGGGATGGATGAAAAGGGAAAAGTGGTTGTATCTCCATACAGCGCAATTTCAAAAAAATTAAATGACAGTTCACTTGTTGAGGTTGTGCTTAAAAAAGATCTTTTTAAGACCAAGAAAAAATAATCACAGCTTATTGTATGGCAAAGATTCTTCATATTGAAACAGCTACACCCACCTGCTCAGTTGCTCTTTCATACGGGAGAGAACTTGTTTCATTTAAGGAAAGTCATATTGATAAATCACATGCCAGTTTACTTACTGTTTTTATTGACGACTTGTTTAAGGAAACAGGTATTTCTGCAACAGAATTAGATGCGGTGTCGGTAAGTATGGGTCCTGGCTCATACACTGGTTTGAGAATTGGAGTATCTGTGGCCAAAGGGCTTGCTTATGGTTTAGGAATTCCCATGCTTGCCGTTTCAACCCTAAAAGCTATGGCCCTTGGCTTTTTGAAAAGATTAGAAGTAGAAAAAAATGGAGATCATACGTTCCTGCTATGTCCAATGATTGACGCAAGGAGAATGGAGGTATATCTGGCAATGTATGACTCAAAGCTTGAAACGGTTCAGGATGTAAGCGCACTGATTGTTGATAAAAATTCATTTCTTAAAGAATTGAAAAACAGAAAGTTACATTTTTTTGGTTCAGGAGCTCAGAAATGTGAATCCGTAATCAATCATAAAAATGCTTTTTTCAATCATGATTATTTGAATTCTTCAAAAGATTTAATACCCCTGGCTTATAATCAGTTCAAAAGGAAGGAGTTTGTTGATACTGCTTATTTTGAACCTTATTATCTCAAAGATTTTATTGCCACTACTCCCAAGAATAAAATTTTAGGCTCCATTTAAGAATTATTGTAACTTGCTGATGTAGGTATCGATTTATACTATTTAAAATCTATGATATACAGGTTTTATATATTGGTTCTGTTCCTGATTCTCTTTTTATGCCCATTAACAATGTATGTGTCAGGGCAAAATGAAGACTTCAATCAAAAAGAGATCAGAGAATTACATTACTCGGTTTCTATTGGGGCTTTTAAAGTGGCCGAGGCCAGAGCCTTTACAATAGATACCAGCGAGAATTGTGTATGCAGACTAAATGCGAACTTACAATCCACAGGGATTGGCAGGTTCTTCAGGAAGGTGGATTATCGTTTTGGAAGCTGCCTGGATATTCATACAGGTCTGCCACTTATGGCTTTCAGATATTTGAAAACCGGTAAGAATGTAACATACCATGAAACCCGTTATGATCGAACATTGAGAATAGATTCTACGGTTGCCTTTAGTGATTCTTCAGGAATACATGTAGTTGGTAAGAACACATACGATTTGGTCTCTGCTTATCTTCATTTCTGGCAAGATTTCCACCCGGATCAGATACAGCCGGGAGAGAAAATTATTATCCCAACCTTTTTCTATTATGAGCCTTTTGATTTGGTTTTTACATATAGGGGAAAGGAGGAAATTAAAACAAAAAATGGTACTATAATTTGCCATAAATTTGTTCTAAGAACAGAAATAGGTCCATTCTTTAAGACAAACGAAGATATGATCATTTGGTTTTCAGATGATGAAAGATATCTACCTGTCAATGCCTATATGAATTTAAGAATTGGATCTTTAACAGGGAAATTGCTGAATTACTAAATTAACAAGTCATAAATCTTCCAAGCTCCACCCACTTGCAACCATTCATCACGGTTAATAAGCTCGTATTTTAGAACAGAGTGGATTCAATTGGTAGATTGTTCCGAATTTCTTTTATTTTTGGCATAATTAGTGTTTTACCAGAAGAAAAGAAGTTTTGAAAAAACCTATTCAAATACTAATACTGATTTTCATATATTGCTGTGGGGCTAATAATATTATTCATGCTCAGGATGGGGATATTCCGGATTATGTTGGAGAAAACCTGGAATATTCAATTTTTTATAGTTTTATAAGGGCTGGTACTGCTACCATGAGTTTCCAGGAAGATTCCCTTTCAGAGAATTATTATATCAAAATGGATTCAAAAACAGTAGGTGTGGCAAATACGCTTTACCGGATAAGGGATATTTATGAATGTACTATGGACCCTCTGACAGGATATCCTCTTAAAGCTATTAGAAATGTCAGGGAAGGGCGCTATAGAGCATATAACGTGGTGGAATATGATCATCACATCAGAGATGACTCCACTGTTGTTAATAGTCAGAAATCTGGAATAGTAGTTGTACCAAAAGAGATTTATGATATCTTATCAGCATTTTATTTATTAAGGAAGAAATGTATTTCAGGCACATTGCAAAAAGGAGATACAATTTCTATTAAAACATATTTTACAGATGAAGTATTTGATTTGAATATCAGGTATATAGGTAAGGAGAAAGTCAAAACAGAATTTGGGAAAATACAGTGCTATAAATTTAATCCTGTAACAGAAGTTGGCAGAGCCTTTGAAACAGAAGACGATATGTCTATCTGGTTTACTGATGACCCTAATTTCCTGCCAGTAAAAGTTCGTATGAATCTGAGAGTTGGATCTGTTCGTGTTGAGTTGGTTGATTTTTCAGGTCTAAAGCATGAGTCATCTTTGAAACTATAAAAATAAACTCCTGCTGGTTTCTCAAATTAAAGCAGAAAGCATCTAAATATATTAAGCTTTCTGCTATTTTTGTATCATCCAAGCATAAGCATAAATTTTTATTATGGCATCAACATCAGACTTTAGGAATGGATTGTGTATTGAATTCAACAATGATTTATTTACCATAACACAATTTCAACATGTAAAACCCGGAAAAGGGCCGGCTTTTGTTCGAACTAAGCTGAAAAGTTTAAAAACCGGTAAGGTTATTGACAACACTTTCTCTGCAGGTCATAAGGTTACTATTGCCAGGATTGAAAGACGACCTTATCAGTTTTTATATCAGGATGATTTGGGCTTTCATTTCATGCATAATGAGACTTTTGAGCAAATAAATCTACCTGCAGACTTAATGCCATCTTCTGATTTTATGAAAGAGGGGCAGGATGTAGAGATTGTCTTTCATGCTGAAACAGAGACAGCCCTTTCTTGTAATCTGCCACCGTTTGTAATTTTGGAAGTCACTTATTCCGAACCTGGAGTTAAGGGAGATACCTCCTCATCTACTGCTCTAAAAGTTGCTGAATTAGAAACAGGTGCTAAGCTTAATGTTCCTTTATTTATTAATACCGGAGATAAAATAAAGGTAGATACGAGAGATAATTCATACTCTGAACGAGTGAAACAATAGAAATTTCCAAGATGTCAGATAAAGCATCCATCAATCGACTAAAGCTGACTAAATTTAAACTGAATGCCCTGTTGAATATTACGCAGGCAATTAATGACAATTTGTCTACGGGGGACCTTTTAATCAAGGCTGAAAATATTCTTTGTCAGGATTTGAATATTGGGAAGCTTGTGATTTTTATGAATTCAGGGGGCTGGGAATGTATTCTTGAATCAGGATGTCTTGCAGGAAGTTGTGCAAACATAATTGTGGAAGAAGTTTTATTACCTCATTCAGAGATAAGCTTTATTACCTCATCTGAAGAAGAAAGCCTGAAAGGATTTGATATCATTATTCCTGTTTATAATAACAATGCCCCACTTGCATTTGTTATCATTGGCGATATTGATGAAGAAGGAACGGGTGTTAGTCCGGTACTTAAGCATCTGAATTTTATTCAAACTCTATCGAATATTATTGTTGTTGCTATTGAAAATATAAGACTGTTTGAGGATAGCCTGAAACAGGAAGCTCTAAAAAAAGAGCTTGAACTTGCCTCGAAGATGCAATCTATGTTAATTCCCGATAGCGAAACACTTCCCCGGAGTAAATATTATCAAATTACCGGATTTTATCTTCCACATTATGAAGTGGGAGGAGATTATTATGACTGTATTCAACTGAACAAGCATGAATTAGGCTTTTGTATGGCCGATGTTTCAGGAAAAGGAATATCAGCAGCTTTGCTTATGGCAAATTTCCAGGCTACTTTAAGAGCCTTGTTTACTGACGAAATAATGTTAGATGATCTTGCAAGGAAGCTTAACAAACAAGTGATAGAAACTGCACATGGTGAGAAATTTATTACAATTTTTATTGGAAAGTACAATACCAAAACACAGGTACTTGAGTATTTAAATGCTGCCCATAATGCCCCGGTTTTTTATGAGATGAAATCAAATCGTGTGATGAAATTTGAGAGCAGTTGTGTGGGGATAGGAATGTTGGATGAAATTCCAAGTATCAGCACGGGATCATATAAAATAAGTGAAGAGTCAAAAATTATTTGTTACACCGATGGTCTTTCTGAATTGCCAGATAAGAAAGGAAAAGAAATTGGAACAAGAGGGATTGAAAAATGCATAAAGAATGACAAAAGCATCTCCAGTAACATTCAATTTCTGATACAGAGCGAAAAGATTAAAAGTGGGAACAACAGACTATTTGACGATGTTTCTATTTTAGGTTTGCAATTTATTGTTTAAAATATTCTAACTGCCTGTAGACCGACTTTCAGAATTATTGTTAAGCCTTTCTCTTTGGGAATTACCTCCCTGGAACACGTCAAGAGCAACGATTATTGCCATAAACCCCCAAAAAGGGGCAGAGGCTTTGTCTGTATCCAGAAAATTATTTAATAAGCCATGGAAGGCATAACTTATCAGGCCCAGGCTGACAGTCAGCATTAACCACCTGTATGGAGCTTCTGGCTTCTTGAAATAGTAGCTGAAAGATGTGTGTAAGGCTAAGAATAAAACTAAAAGAAAGGATATGGTTCCCAGTACTCCTGACTCTGAAAGAGGTCCAAGATATTCGCTGTGTGCTGTACCCATAGTTCCAAAATTGGTGCTGATAATTGTTTTGTCTTTGGAGCTTTGCCAGGCTGCATATTCAAACATATAAGTTCCCGGGCCCCAGCCAAAGAAGGGTTTTTGTTTAAACATGGCTAGTGCGGCTTTCCATCGATTTATTCGTTCAAGATTTGAAGCATCAGATGAAATGTTTGAAATAGATTGTACATGATGGGCAATATTCGTTGAAGAATCCTGCCTGTTTTCTTCAAGCTTCATTTCAATTTCCGTCCATGAAAAAACGAGAATCACACCAGCTAATATGGTGACAGATAGAAGAAAAAACGGCTTTATTTTAAGTTTTATGAGAATAAGAACTCCAATTGCTGCAAGCATGCTAATCCAGGCTGCGCGGGAATAGGAAAATATAAGTCCGAAGAGGAAAAGTAATACCATTATCCAGATCCAGATCTTCTGTTTTCCATTAAAGTTCTTCCCGGGTAGAATTCCTGCAATTACTATCACTATCATGGTAATAACTGCTCCAAAAGATGTATGATCACTAAAGAATGGTGCAGACGCTCCATGTGCTGCGGGTTGATTGAATAAACCTGCCTGAATCAGGTTTGACATAGAATAGATGACCACAACAGACATGCCTCCGGCAAAGAGAAATAAAAACCGATAGATATTCGATGGCTTCTTAAATACCACAATGGCAATGAAATAGAAGCTGACAATGAACCAAATTCTTGAAATAAGATATTTGAATGATACAAGAGGTGTAGTACTGCTGATTGAGGTAATAAACATCCATCCAATATAAAAAAGTATGGCCAGCGTTAGCGGATGTTTTAGAATAGCCCTGGGATACGTTTTGTCCAATAATAACTTAAAAATAAAGATGAATGTCATAATAAGCATTAAGGGTTCTGTAGGAAGGTAAAGATTAAACTCTAAGCCCGGAAATATTTCCTTTAATTGAATAGATAAGGGTACAAGAAAAACAAGAACCAAAAAACTTATTTCAAGGGAGTAAAAGCATAGCCAGACAAGGATCAAAGCCAGGGGAAGAAGATTGAAATAATAAATCTCGAAATGCATCAGCAGACTGTTTGCTGCTATAAAAAGGACAGAAAAAAAGAAAAGCCATAGCAGACTTTTGTCCTGGAGGATTTTTCCCGGGGGGACTCCTTTAGAGAGGGAAAAGAATCCCATTTATATTTGAGCTTTAAGGGTATCGATAAATATCAATCCAAAAATTCCGAATAACAGGGCTGAGAAAACAGAAATTAAAACAATTAAGCTTTTCTTTGGATAAGCTTTCTTTTCTGCCTTTTCAGCTCTATCTACAATAAATGTGTGTGGAAGGTTTTGCTCGGTATCCACTTTTGCCCTGGTATATTTATCTTTAAGCAGGCTCAACCTCCTGCTTTCATCTTCAAGAAATTTCTTAAGAAAGATATAATTTCCTCCATATTTTCCCAGGACTTCTATTTGCTTCTCAAGTTTGTTTGCCAGGCTGGTATTTCCTTTAGACAGAGCGCTTAACCAGGTTTCATTTAAACCTACAGATTGAGCTTCCACGTCATATATTCCAAGCTTTCCAAGACTCGTTAAGGAATCTTCTATTTCCCTAATTTCTGCTTGCAATAACATGTATTCATTAGATACAATCTGAAATGCTTTTTCAGCTCTTTTCTTTTGCATGCGATTCATTGTAGAATCCAACAAAGCAGCTATTTCATTGGCCATATCCGCTGCTATTTGAGGGTCTTCATCCAGCACACTGATATTTACCGACATATATTCAGTTTTACGGAAGCTGATATTTTTTTTCATCCTGGCATTCAGTAAAGTATATTTATATTTTACATTTTCCTTTATATCATAATGTTCAAAAAGATTAAACTTTTTAATTAGTTTAAGTTTAATCTCCTCTGAATGTAAAATTTGCAGCAATTGTTCGGCCTCTTCTTCTTCACCAAAAGATAAAATCCCGGATCTCTGGTTATCACTGGTGGTGGAAACCAATACCTGGGAAATTGAAATTCCGGATGCTGGAAACATTATAACTGTTGACCGATACCGGGGGGCGATGGTAAGGGAAATAATAACTGAAACAATTGCAGCAAAACTTGCGATTAGTATCAGGGGTTTGCGTTTGGAATATAGGTAAAGAATCAGGTTTGTTGAGCTGAAATTGAAACCAGCTTTCGAATTTTCTTCCATGTTAAGGATAATTTATTAGGGTTAATTAACGTGAGCTCGATGTAAAAAAAACCATAACTTTTAATAACATCCAGATAATCAATAAGCCCTGGCTTCCTGCCTGCTGCGCCTTCGCGTAGCCGCTTCGGCAGAGCAAGGC
>DAOWNN010000009.1 GCA_030642585.1 Bacteroidota bacterium
TAACAAAACTAACTAATATTCCGTCCCGATGGGACTTAAATTGTTTTGTTACTAACTGTACTATAAATATGCTTAATATTTCATAACAGAGCTAGTATATTACGTAGTTTTTGATTTGTAGAAACTCGTCAGACCACTTAAGATGATCTGACGAGTAGGAAATTATGTTCTAAATCCAGAATCAGTTTTTTGATTGTAGCTAAAGCGATCCAATCATTTTAGAAGGATCTACCCATTCATCAAATTGCTCTTCTGTAACCAACCCCAGTTCCATAGCAGCTTCTTTAAGTGTAGTTCCTTCAGCATGGGCTTTTTTAGCTATTTTAGCAGCATTTTCATAACCAATATGTGTATTCAATGCAGTAACCAGCATGAGTGAGTTATTTAGATTAAACTCAATTTGTTTAAAATTAGCTTCTATACCAACAGCGCAGTTGTCGTTAAATGAAACGCATGCATCTCCTATTAATCTGGCTGAGTTTAAGAGATTAAGGATTATGACGGGTTTAAAAACATTTAACTGGAAATGCCCCTGCATTCCAGCCATTGTAATTGTCATATCGTTGCCGATAATCTGTGTGCAGACTTGTGTAAGAGCCTCACTTTGTGTTGGATTAACTTTTCCAGGCATAATAGATGATCCAGGTTCATTAGCCGGTAAAATTAATTCTCCAATTCCGGATCGGGGACCAGATGCATAAAAACGGATATCATTCGCTATTTTAGTAAGAGCAACAGAAACAGTTTTTAATGTTCCCGAAATTTGTACTAAAGGACAATGGGCAGAAAGGGCTGCAAATTTATTTTCGGCTGTGACGAAGGGACAACCAGTAAGTTCTGCAATTATTTTTGCGACTAAAACATCGAATCCTTTAGGAGTGTTTAATCCGGTACCCACAGCTGTTCCCCCCAGTGCAAGTTCATATAATTTTGATAGTGTGCAGTTCAAATAATCCAGTCCATGTCTCAACATAGTAGCATAACCCGAAAATTCCTGACCCAGGGTTAAAGGAGTTGCATCCATCAAATGGGTTCTGCCAATTTTGATAACATTTTTAAATTCTATTGCCTTTTTGTCAAGAGTATCTAGTAATTTTTGAATTCCTGGTATAGAAATATGAGAAATTGCATCACAGGTAGCTATATGCATTGCTGTCGGGAATGTATCATTGGATGACTGGGATTTATTTACATCATCATTGGGATGGATAAAGCGTTCTCCTTCACCCAGCTTCCCGCCAAGGATCACATGAGCCCGATTAGCTATTACCTCATTTAAATTCATATTTGATTGGGTTCCTGATCCGGTTTGCCAGACCACTAATGGAAACTGATCATTCAGTTTTCCTTCAATTATTTCATCGCAAACACGGGAAATAATTTTGGCTTTTTCTTCAGGAAGTACTCCCAACTTTGCATTGGTAAGGGCAGCAGCTTTCTTAAGATATCCAAAAGCCCGCACTATTTCGAATGGCATGGTTCCTCCTCCAATTAAAAAATTATCCTTTGATCTTTGTGTTTGGGCTCCCCAGTATTTGTCAGCAGGCACTTTTACATCACCCATGGTGTCTTTTTCAATTCTGAAATTCATGATATTATAATTTAATTTATTGGTTTAGAAAAAAATAAAATTACAACAATTTATCTATATTTTCAGGAGGTTGAGCTAATACTGCACTATGTTCTTTAACAACTATTGGGTGTTAAAGTCAGACATTGCGAGGGAAGTAAATTCTAATAAACTTAGATCTTCCCTCCAAATTCCATGAGGTAGGCTTTTATAAATTCATTGAGATCTCCGTCCAGTACAGCCTGAACATTTGATGTTTCATGGGAGGTTCGAAGATCTTTCACCATTTTATATGGGTGTAACACATAGCTTCTGATCTGTGATCCCCATTCAATTTTTTTCTTTTCTCCTTCCAGCTTTGCCTGTTCTTCTAATTGTTTTCGAAGCTCCAACTCATAAAGCTGAGATTTGAGCAACTTCATAGCATTATCCCTGTTTTTATGCTGCGAACGGGTTTCCTGATTTTCAACAACAATTCCAGAGGGAAGATGCCTTAAGCGAACAGCTGTCTCAACTTTGTTTACATTCTGCCCCCCTGCACCACTTGCCCGAAATGTGTCCCAGCTAATATCTGCAGTATTGATCTCTATTTTAATTGTATCATCAACTACGGGAGCAACAAAAACAGAAGCAAATGTAGTTTGTCTTTTTCCCTGTGCATTGAATGGGGAAATGCGTACCAATCGATGAACTCCATTCTCACTTTTCAAATATCCATAGGCTGAATCTCCAGTAAATTCAAGGGTTACTGATTTAACCCCTGCCTCATCACCTGCCTGATAATCCAGTTCTTTTACTTTATAGTTATTTCGTTCTCCCCACCTGAGGTACATGCGCATTAACATACCAGCCCAGTCGAGGCTCTCTGTGCCTCCGGCTCCTGAATTTATTTTTACAAAGGCTCCAAGAATGTCCTCTTTTTTGCGAAGCATATTTCTTAACTCCAGGTCTTCAATAAGCTTAAGACTTAGTTGATATTGCTCATCAATATCTTCCTCAGAGGCTTCGCCTTCTTTTAGAAAATCATAAATTACCACTAAATCATCAACACCCGTTTTTACCAGGTTATAGGCTGTAATCCATGATTTTATTGGAGAAATTGTTTTGAGGTGGCTCTCCGCCTTTTTAGGATCATCCCAGAAATCATGAGTCTGAGTAATATCTTGTTTTTTCTTTAAGATTTTTTCTTTACTGTCGATGTCAAAGATGCCTCCTCAACGCTTCCTGGCGCTTTATAAGATCTTTAAGCTGTTCTGTTGTTATCATCTTTATATTTTTTTCAAAAGTAGGAATAATTATGCTCAAAAAAACTTATTGTTTTAGAATCAAATTGAGTGTACTATGAATTTTATCGGTTTCAAATCCCCTGCTTAAAGCATAATTTATTAGCTTCCCTTTTAGTTGATATTGGTTTTTTGCTTTTGTTGCCTGTCTTTTTCTAAGCAATAGGTCATATAAAGTTTCTAGGTATTCTGCATCATTAATTTCGTCAAAGGCCTCCAAAATATTTTTTTCTGTTATCTTTTTCTGATTCAAATGAAATTTTATTTTTATTTTTCCCCATTTATTCTGAAAAAATTTTTGTCGTGTAAAACTTTTTGCAAACCTGGTTTCATCTATGAATTTTTCTTCTTTTAGCTTTTCAATAATAATTTTGGTGTCAGAAAAATTAACTCCCCATTCAGAAAGTTTTTTTTGAATATCAACAACGCACTTTTCCTGCCTTGAGCAGATATTTCTTGCTTTATTCATGCTGGTATTAAAATGGCTGGTTTTCTTTTCCATCATTCAGGTTTATTCCCTTTTGCCATGCGATATCTTCCAGTAAGATCTTTTGCAATTTCTACATCTGTAAAATCATTTACCTGGAATAATTGCCTTATTTCATCAGGGAAGTTTTCATTGATTTCCAGGAATAGATATCCTCCGGGAGCTAATAACCGGTTTGAGCTGGCCATAATTTTTTTATAAAATATCAGCGGATCTGAATCAGGCACGAACAAAGCTAAAGCAGGCTCCCAGTCTAAAACATTTGCTTGCATATGGGTTTTCTCGGATTCACGGACATAAGGAGGATTACTGACAATTAGCTGAAACTTCCCCGGTTCAAGAGATCCAGTTCCAGTGAGAACATCATGTTGTATGAAGTTGATACTTACATTATTTAGTTCGGCATTTTTGCGGGCTGTCTCGAGAGCTTTAGGTGAAATGTCTATACCAATTGTTACACTTTCATTAATATGTTTAGAAAGAGCTATTGCCAGACAACCACTCCCGGTTCCCAGATCCAATATATTAGGGTTATCCCAGGCTTTATACTTAAGTATCCAGTCAATCAACTCTTCTGATTCGGGTCTCGGAATTAAAACATGATTGTTAACTTTTAGCTTACAATTATAAAAGTCAGTGAAACCCAATATATATTGAATAGGTTTGTTTTTTTTTAAGTCATGAACAATATTCTTAATTTTGATTTCATCTTTGAGTTCTACCTGTTTCGATGAATTTAATGAAAACTGAAATTGTGAAAAATTCAGAACATGAGCAAAAATCTGGTGAACCAGGCTTTTTGTCTCGTTTTCAGTGTACACCTTGCTTAATTCAAGGTATAGGTTATTATTCAAGTCTTTCAGGGTCATTGTTCAAATATATTATGCAGAAGAGCTTTCATATTTTTATCAAATTTAACTAAAAGTTTGTTTCTAATGAATGAACAAGGAGCAGAGAATCACAGAGTTTATATGAAGAGATGCCTCTCTCTTGCTTTAAAAGCATTAGGAAACACGGGTATGAATCCTATGGTAGGTGCTGTAATTGTTCATGATGGGATAATTATTGGGGAGGCTTATCATCGGAAATATGGAGAAGCTCATGCAGAGGTTCATGCTATTGAATCTGTTAAGAATAAAGTATTGCTTAAAAAAAGCACTCTTTATGTAAACCTGGAGCCCTGTTCTCACCATGGCAAAACCCCTCCATGTTCAGATTTAATAATTCGTTCAGAAATCCCTCATGTGGTTATTGGAACTAAAGACCCCAATTCCCTTGTGGCCGGGAAAGGAATAGAGAAAATGGCAGATGCAGGATGCAAAGTGGAAATAGGAGAAATGGAAGAAGAATGCCGATTTTTAAACAGGCGCTTTTTTACATTTCATGAAATAAAGCGTCCTTATATAATTCTTAAATGGGCACAATCAGCAGATGGTTTTATTGACATTGAGCGTGACAAAAAGACCAAAATCGGACCTTATTGGATTTCTGGTCCTTACGAAAGGATTTTGGTTCATAAATGGCGTTCAGAGGAGTCAGCAATCCTGGTAGGAACGAATACCGCAGAAAAGGATAACCCGGCTTTAAATGTCAGATCCTGGTCCGGCTCTTCTCCAAAAAGATTGATTATTGATAAAAGATTAAGATTGGCGACTGATTTAAAGATATTTAATAAAGATGTACACACAATTATTTTTAATTATATAAAGTCTTTGGAATCTAAGTTCCTTGACTACGTTAAAATAAATGAAAAAGATACTTTCTGGCCTCAGGTCATGGATTATTTATATGGCAAAGAGCTTATATCCCTTTTTGTAGAAGGAGGATCTATTACCATTAATTCGCTGTTGGCAAGCGGATTGTGGGATGAGGCCCGCATTTTTATTGGAGATCAGGATTTTCATAAAGGAGTAGGGGCTCCTGGCCCTTTGCAGGGGAAAAGTTATGATTATAAAACCCCGGGAGCAAATCTCCGTATAATATACAATAAGCAGGCTCATTTTTGAGTATCCAGAGATTTATTTGGATGAAATTTGTTTGATTTCAAAAAAGAAGACTGTTTAGATTATAATGTCGAAAATGAGTAACTTTGAAATAGTTTGGTTTTAAATGTATTAATCATGAGAAAAGGAAAAATAGTAGTTGTCCTGGCATTAAGTTTATTTTTAACACCAGTTTACTCCAATGGGCAGACTGCTAAAAAATTTTATAAGGCGGGTACAGTATTTGTTGAGAAAAATGCTTATGCCGATGCTATTGTGCAGTTTTCAAAATCTGTTGAAATGGATCCGGATTATACAAAGGCATATCTGGCGAGAGCAAAGGCGTTTGAACTTACCGGGAATGATGTTCAGGCAGCCGAGGATTATAAACGTGCAATTGTTTTTTTACCAAAAGACTCTGAGGTACATTACCAGGCTGGCAGAATGTTGAATCGAATTGGGAACTACGTAGAAGCCATTCATTTGTTGAATCGGGCTACCAGTCTTTCAAGAAAAAATTTGCCTGCATACCAGGAGAAGATCATCACACTGATTGCCCTGGAAGATTTTGAACGGGCTTATCAGGTTGCAGATTCAGCAATACAGCTTAAGAAAACTCCCTTAAATTATTATAACCGAGGCCTGGTTGCGGAAAAGATGGAAAACTACCCTCAGGCACAGAAGGATTTTTCAAGTGCTATTAGTACCAATACAAATTTCATAGATGCTTATTTGTCCAGGGCACGTATAGAAGTGATACAAAATCGTTTAAAGGTGGCAATGAATGATTGTTCAAAGGTGCTGGCCAGGGATGATAGAAACATAGAAGCCTACCTGATCAGGAGCAAGATTTATGTAAAGAGGCTTGAATATCCAAATGCCATCAATGATGTATCAAGGATCATCCTGATTGATCCGGTAAATGCTGATATGTATATTTTGCGTGGTACCTATTACCAGGAATTTAATCAACATCCTAATGCTATCAATGACTTTAGCAAGGCCATAGACATTAGTCCCGGGAACCCGGAAATGTATTTTTTAAGGGCAAAGTCATACGAGGAAATTTTGGATTATAAAAAAGCAAAAAGAGATTATGAAGCCATTGGATCTTTGTCAAAATATGATGGTGAAGCACTTAGACTTAAAGATGAAGCAGAGCAAAGGCTTTTTGAAATCAATCGTGAATCTGTTAAACCTGCAATTTCCATTATTGAACCCAAGCTTATTGACGGCATCATGAATCTTCCTATAGGTAAGAATGAGGTATTGATAAAGGGAAAGGTTGAAGAGGAGAGTGACATAAAGAGCATACTTGTAAATGGCTTGGTGGTTCATTATGAAAAAAAGGACGAGCATTATGAGTTCCTGGCAAGTGTGGATATGAGCTCAGTTGCAGAAATTGTGATATTAGTAAATGACATTTATGAGAATGAAGGCAAGAAGGTATTCGTGATTAAGCGAACAGAAATAAATGGTCCTGAAATATTGATCGTGGCCCCATATTCTTCAGATAACGGAGAGGTATATTTGGATAATCTTGAAGATAATGTTTATGTCGAAGGAAAAATTGAAGATGAAAGTTTGATAAAGTCTATAATGATTGGAGGTGTAACAGCAAGCTATCGTCCCGACATGGAAAACCCTGTTTTTTCAGCTACAATTAATATCATGAATCAAAACCAGTTTACGGTCATAGCTGAAGATGTCTTTGGGAATGTTTCTTCACGCACATTTTTTTTAAACAGGGAAGGTATTGCCACTCAGGATAACCCTATGGGGAAAACCTGGGTTGTCTTTATACAAAATTCAAAGTATGAATCATTTGCCAGCCTGGAGGGGCCGGTAAAAGATGTGAGTCTTATGAAGGGAGCCCTGGCAAATTACCAGATCAACAATATCATTACAAAGCAGGATATGACAAAAGATGAATTGGATAAATTCTTCTCTATTGAGTTAAGAGACCTGGTTCGAAGCAACCAGGTAAACAGTATTATGATCTGGTATGCCGGTCATGGAAAGTTTATCAATGATGTTGGCTATTGGATTCCCGTAGATGCAAAGAGGGATGATGAATTCACTTATTTTAACATCAGTACATTGAAAGGCTCTCTTCAAACATATTCCAAATATGTTACACACACTCTTGTTGTTACAGATGCATGTGAGTCAGGTCCTACTTTTTATCAGGCCATGAGAAGTGTTTCAGAAGAACGCAGTTGTGATGATTGGAAAGCTACCCGTTTTAAGTCTTCACAGGTCTTCTCCTCAGCCGGTTATGAATTGGCAACAGATAATTCTCAATTTACAAGAACCTTTGCAAACGCCTTATCAAATAATCCTAATGCTTGTATCCCAATAGAAAGTATTGTTTCCCAGGTAACCCTTGCTGTAGCAAAAAACAATCAGCAAAGACCACAATTTGGGAAAATTGCAGGTATGGAGGACGAGAATGGAACATTCTTTTTTATTGCAAAATAATATCCTTGAAAATCAAAATTAACTCCTAATGAATGAATTATTCTTTCGGTTTGAGAAAGAAGAAATTATTCGTCAGTCCTGGCGAATAATTTTTTTAGTGCTTCTTTCTATCCTGCCTGTTAGAGGTTTGTCACAAAAGTATTATTTCGACACATATGGTGTAGAACAGGGGCTGAATTCTTCAAAAGTGTATTTTATTCTACAGGATCAGAATGATTATTTATGGTTGGGTACTGAAGGTGGGATATCGAAATTTGACGGGACGAGGTTTTACAATTATTCACCGGAAGATGGTCTGGCTGATGATGGAGTTTATTGCATTTATGAAGAGCCGGAAGGCCGTATTTGGTTTGGCCATTTAAATGGTGGGCTTTCTTCTTTTAATGGAGAAAAATTTCAGGAGGTGAAGTTTGATAGTATTGAAATAGTCGGAGATATTACCTCCATACAAGCTGCCGGAGAAAATTCTATCTGGATTTCTACTTCCGGATCGGGAGTATATAAGCTTTCAGGAATAGATGTATCTGAAACAGGGATGGAGGTGAAACAATACAAGGGGGGTGAAGGTGTAAGTGACCAGGTGTTTGCTACTACCATTACAAATAGGGGTAATTACTATTGCCTGACAGATGTAGGTGTCAAAATATATAATTCATCAGAGGATATTTTTGAAAATTTTAATGTTCCCGGTTTAACGCAGTATTGGATCAAAACCTGCATGTATGAGGATTCACGGGGAAATTTGTTTTTCGGGACATACAATGGGGGCTTGTACAAATACATGAAAGATCAGGATACAATGATTATTTACGACAATCTGGACATTGTTAAGAATAATTTTATTACCAGTATTGCTGAAGACAGAAAAGGAAATATTTGGGTAGGAACTTTTGGCGGAGGAATTGCAGTGCTAAATGAAGAAGGAGTGAGCAATTATGATGTTACAAATGGTTTAAATGATAATGAGATAAAGTGTATTGTTGAGGATAAAGAAGGAAATATTATAGTTGGAACTCAAACCCAGGGGATAAGTATTTTTAAAGGGAGTCAATTTACTACTTTGGATACGGATGATGGCTTGGAGAATGAAGATGTTTGGGCCATTCATCAAACACAGGAAGGGTGTTTTTGGCTGGGAACCAATGAAGGGATAGCTGTTTATGACCCCCTAAAACCCATAGGTGATATGCTGACAATTTTCAACCTGGAAAACAGTAAGATACCCGGGAAGATCAGGTTTATTAAGGGAGATAATAAGGATAATTTATGGATTGGAACTGATGGAGGAGGGCTTATCCAATACGATATCAAAGCGAAGAGATTTATTAGTGATACTTACCTAAACAGGAATCTTTATAGAGATAAAATTGTAAAAGCCCTGGAGGTTGATAGAAATAATAACATTTGGATCGGAACAAATGCTTTTCTTGCTTTTTGGGATCCGGTTAAAAAAGAAGGAGCCTGGTTTACTCAATCCAATGGCCTGGCCGGAAATGGGATAACATCTTTGTTTGTAGATAAATCCGGGAACCTGTGGATAGGTTCTGACAGAAGAAAAGGCCTAACATATTACAACATTAATAAAGATGAGTTTAAAATTATTGACCTTGGGGTTAAAATTGTTCCCACCTCAATTACAGAGGATAATAATGGCAAAATGTGGCTTGGGACATCAAGTGGAGTATATGCATGGGATGGAGATACAATAGTTCATCACCTGACAGAAAAATCAGGTTTGCTTACAAATATTATTAATCTGATTATAGTAGATGAAAACAATGATATTTACATTGGAACCAATAAAGGATTAAACAGATATAGCCAGGCTGATAGTATAATATACACCTGGAAGGAAAAATGGGTTTACCGGTATAGAATCAAGGGATAATGCTGTATTTAAAGATTTAGCAGGTCATATTTGGTTTGGTACTGCCAATGGAGTAACTAAATTAGATCCCTCTAAATTAAGGACCCAGGTGGTTGAACCTCTTACCCATATAGCCTCCATGCGTGTAAATTTTCGGGACAGGGCAATGGTTCCAGGCTTGAAACTAACACATAAGGAAAAATCGATAATATTTGATTACTACAGCATCTGTTTAACAAATCCGGAAGCAGTTGAATACCATATTAAGCTGGAGGGTGCAGATGAAGATTGGCAGCCTGTTACTATTCAAACAGAAGCAATATATTCAGCCCTGGCACCGGGGAAATATTCATTCAAAGTGAAAGCCAAAAATAGCTTTGGAACCTGGAATGAAGAGCCCACAAGTTTCGAATTTACTATAATGCCTCCATTTTATCAAAGATGGTGGTTTATTTTAATAAGCAGTGTTGTTTTGGTATTGTTAATATTTGGGTACATAAAGGTCAGAGAGCAAGCCCTGAGGAGAGAAAACCAAATACTGGAAGAAAAGGTGGCTTTGCGAACTGAGCAGGTGGTACAAAAAAGTGAGGAGATAGAGCAAAAAAACAAAGATATTACCGACAGTATCCGGTATGCGAAGAGAATACAAAATGCTATTCTTCCTCCCGAAGATTCATTAAAAAACTCATTCATATTATTCAAACCCAAGGATATTGTTAGTGGTGATTTCTACTGGTTGGTGGTGGATGGTTCGAAACAGTTTATTGCTGCTGTTGATTGTACCGGGCACGGTGTTCCCGGGGCTTTTATGTCGATTATTGGATATAATTCATTGAATAAGATTGTTAAAGAATATGGTTTTACTGACCCTGCGGATATTCTTGATCATTTAAATGATGAGGTGGTAAATACTTTGCAAAAGCAAGCAGAGGCAGGCGAAGTGAAGGATGGTATGGACCTTTCTTTAATCGTTTATGATATGGAAAAAAATGAGCTTGAATTTGCCGGAGCTTACAATCCTTTATATTTGATCAGGAATAAAAAATTAATAGTAACAAAAGCTGATAGGTTTGCTATTGGATGGACCAGTTCCGATTCGGGTCAAAAATTCACCAGCCATAAAATCAAATTGGAAAAAGGAGATACTACCTATATTTTTTCAGATGGCTTTGCCGATCAGTTTGGTGGCGAATTAGGAAAGAAATTTATGATCAGAAACCTGAAGAAACTTTTGCTTGACATTCAGGACTTATCCATGAAGAAGCAAAAGATCAGGCTGGAAGAAACTTTTGAAAAATGGCGTGGAAATGAAGAGCAGATAGATGATGTGATCATCATCGGAACGCGCTATGAATGATCACACTTAACAATGATTTCCTGAAGACTCTTATAATATTAATTAACGTGAGTTTGATATAAGGCTTCGCTTAAACACATGATAATCAATAACCAATTGCTTTTCCTCCACGACGTTTGTCAGCGGAGCCATAGAACTTCCCATCTTCAGGATCAATATAGATCATTTGCACGCCTCCAAAGAAAAGATCTATTCCTTCGTATACCCTGATGGTATGTCCCATTTTTTCAAGTTCGGCTCTTACTTCTGGTTTTATTCCAGATTCCATGTAAAGAAAATCCTCATTATCCCTGACAAAAAACCGTGGAGCAAGATTTGCATCCTCCACATTAAATTCAAAATCAATCATGTTAATTACCACCTCAATCAGGGTGGATATAATTCTGGCAGCACCTGGTGTACCAGCAACCAGAAATGGTTTGCCATCTTTTAGGATAATAGTAGGCATAATAGTACTTCTCGACTGTTTCCCATCTTTGAATAAATTAACGCTCTTTTTATTGCGATAAGAAAAATTGGTCATTGCACAGTTAAATAATACTCCGTTTACTGTCTGACCTGATCCGAAAAACAAGCCAAGTGTTTGTGTTAATGCCACACAGTTGCCATCTTTATCTATTATCGACATGTGTGTTGTATGTCCGTCAAGCAATGAATTTACTTCATCTTTTGAATAAGCTCCTTTATTTTTCCTGAAAGGGAAGGGATCTCCCTCTTCAATATCCCGGTATACAGGGGGATCTAACTTTTCCTGATTTATCTGCTCGAAACGTTTTTTCGCATATTCCTTTGAGATCAATCCGCTAACTGGAACATCTGCAACTCGCGGATCTCCCAAATATGCTGTTCTATCGGCATATACAAACCGTTCTGTTTCTGCAATAAGGTGTAGAACTTTAGCTGATTCGCTATAGTGAGGAGCATTTTTCAAGTCGTAGTTTTCAAGGATATTCAATGCTTCAATCAAACACAAACCCGAATGAGGAGCATTGGCTGAAACAATTTCGTAACCCCGGTATGTCCCATATACCGGGCGGGTAAATTGAGCCTCATATGATGCAAAATCATTCAAAGTGAGCACTCCACCCCGTTCACTTATACCCTGAACCATCGATTTTGCCAGCTCACCTTCATAAAAACCTTTTCTGCCTTCATTTGCAATTATGGAAAGTGTTTTGGCAAGTTTTGGTTGCACTATTATTTCTCCCTCCATTCTGGGGAATTCATCTTCGCAAAAAACATTCATCGTTTCCTCATCTGCCATTACGGTTTCAATTCTATCAAGGATAAGCCTGGCAAGGGTAGCATCAATCTCAAAACCTTCAGAGGCAAACCTGATAGCTGGTTCAAGAACTTTACTCAATGGAAGAGTTCCAAATTTCTCATGAGCCATGGTTAATCCTGCAACAGTTCCGGGAACACAGATTGCTTTGGCTGTATGGGCATCCTTACTGCCTGAATACCCAGATTCTGAAGCACGCTCTGATGCCCTGGCATAATAATTAATATAATAGGATTCGTTTTTATCTTTCAAATAAACGACCATTCCGCCACCACCACCAAGACCTGAACCATCGGGTTCAACAACTCCAATGGCAAAAGCGGCAGCTACAGCCGCGTCTATAGCATTACCTCCGTTTTTCAGTATCTCTATTGCAGCTTCAGAAGCCAGAGGATGAGCTGTAGCAACCATTCCGTTTTCTCCCACAGGAGTATTCTGGGCTATGGAGAGTGAAAATAATCCTGTGATTATCAGGAATAGAAATGTGAAGTGTAGTTGTAGATTTTTCATTTGAAAAAAAATGTTTATGACTATCAGTTAATTAAAACTCAAAAGATGTACCAAAACTCGTATGCTAAAGAATGTGAATACAATGTAAATTGACCCAATGCAGGAATTGAGTCAAAAAGACCCAGGCATTAGGGTTAGTTTGTCTCATAAGTACAGTTTTATTTCAAAATTTCATTATTTTTGAAAACACTTGGAAAAATAACAAAAATCCTGCTTGCTAGCAAAACATAAGGGATGTAGTTTTGAAAATCGCTTTGACGTTGATATGGAGTTTTGTTTATTGACTGTATGGCACATATTTTGGATATTCATGTCACATTATTTATTGTAATCAAAATGTACATAAGAAAAATTGTTCCGGTATTATTCAGTTTTTTTTTAATTTCCTCGCAGTTTGCCCTTCCTCAGGATCTTATTCCTGGTAAAAAGTATTTTATTGACAGCGACTATGTAGAATATGTTCATGGAAATCTCCCATTGATCATTTCTGTACCACATGGTGGATACGAAAAACCCGATGATATACCAGAGCGAACAGGTAGATTTGCCAAGAATCAGGATATCTATACCATTGAGATTGTTTATGAAATAATTCAAAAAATCAATGATCTGACAGGTAAATATCCTTATGTTATTATCAATCATTTGCATCGTACTCGCCTTGACGCCAATCGTAACATTAAAGAAGCTGCTAATGGAAATCTAAAAGCCGAGAAGGTTTGGTATGCATATCACAACAGAATAAGCAGTGTTAAAGTGAGAATTACAGAGGAATATGAGAAAGGCCTTTTTATTGATCTTCATGGACACCGGCATAAAATTGAGCGAATTGAGTTGGGTTATTTGTTAAGCGGAGAGGAACTTCGTCTTGATAAAGATCTTTTGGATGGGGGTTTACTGAATGAATTTTCCAGCATCAGGCACCTTTTGGAAAGTAACATACTAGATTTGTCCTTTACTGAACTAATAAGAGGGAAATATAGTTTTGGATCATTATTAAGTGCAAAGGGGCAGGTGTGTGTGCCCGGCAATAAACTTCTATATCCGCAACCAGATGAGCCTTTTTTTAGTGGAGGATTTAACACTTCAAGATATGGTTCTTCAAGAGGAGGGACTGTCGATGGAATTCAAATTGAAATGGATTTACATACTCGTACAGATCTGCATTTACAGAAAAAAGTTGCTGATGATATCGCTTTGAGTTTGGTAGAATTCCTGTCGATTCATTATTTCAATCAGATACCAGAAATTGCTGCTTATGGAGATTCCGTTCTTAACCAATATCTTGAGAATAAGAAATAAGAAGGTGCAATTTGAAAATGTAGAGATAAGATGCCTGTAATTTTTTAGAATATGTCTGAAAAGCACTAAACTAAAATCACATTTCGCTAATATGAATTTTGAGTTAATTATTTTGTTGTTAATGCTCGCAAGTTTTGCGATAAGTGTTTTTGTATTAAAAATGCCTGCAGGGGTTTCTCTTATTTTGGCAGCAGTAGTAGGAGGCCTGGTTGATGGTCATGGAATTCCTGTCAGACAACTTGTTGAAGGCGGATTTGGTTTTATGGAGGCTATTATGATTATAGCCACGGCAATGATATTTATGAAAATAATGGAATCGAGTGGAGTTTTAGCCCTGATAAGCCTGGGAATTATTAAGACCTTCCATAAAAAGCCGAGCCTTTTAATTATTGTGATTGTATTATTTGTAATGTTCCCCGGAATGCTTACTGGTCTGTCTTCTACCTGTGTTCTTACTACAGGTGTTTTGGTGGCTCCTGTTCTTCTGGCTATTGGTATTCCCAGATTGGCTGCCGGATCATTGATTGCAATGGCTGCCGTATTTGGAGAAGTTGCTCCCCCAATAAGCATACCAGTAATGATCATTGGGGGTGGGGTTGATATGCCCTATATCGGTTTTACTATTCCATTATTACTGGTTTCTTTGCCGGCAGCACTTTTTACCGCTATATATTTCCGGATCAGATTTGTAAAAAAGATTAATCTTGATCTGGTTCTGGAAAAACTCAATTTGATTGAAAATGACCAGAGAGGATTTAAACTGTATATCCCGCTTATTTTTGTAATTGGCTACATGATAAGTGAAATTGTTTTTCATGAATACTTTCTACATCTGGGTGTCCCCTTGATTTTTACCATAGGCTCTGTTTTAGGAATCATTATTTCTCCTAAAACCAAAATAATTAAGGTTTCACGTAAGGCCTTAAGAATGGCATTGCCTGTAATAGTTATTCTTGTAGGAGTAGGGATGTTTCTACAGATACTAACCCTGACAGGAGTGAGGGGTTACCTGGCTATTTCGGCTCTTCAACTTCCTGATGCTGTAAAATATATGGCTGCAGCAGTAATGCCTTTTATGGGGTCTGCTTATGCATCTGCTTCGGTTATTGGTGTTCCTCTGGTTTATGTCTTTATTGGAAAAAGTGCAGTTGTAGTAACAGCGTCATTAGTCATGATGGCGGCTTTGGGAGACCTTATGCCTCCACCTTCATTACTCTGTGCATACGCTGCACAAACTGTGGGTGTGAAAAATCATTTTAAGATATTGAAGCAGAGTATTATTCCTATCATTTTTTCAATGTTTGTGGCAATTATCGTGTTAATCTTTGCTGAAGATATTTCCAGGTTCTTTTTTTAACTTTTTAGGCTTATGCTTTATATAATTTATACAATCATCCTGATCTATGTCACAGTCATTCTTGGAATAGAGTTTTTCCATGAAAGAAAATGGAAGATGCAAATAGCTATTGCTTTTGTACTTCTGATTTTTATTCTCAGAATTATTCAAATTAAATAGATGATTTCAGATGAAAAAACATCATATTTCAGCCATTGTTATTTCGCTTATTACCATATTAGCAGGTATTATTGCCTCTTTTGAATTTCATAAATTACATGTGTCTGAATCTTTGTATCCCAGTGAGAGATTAAGTAGTGAAGGAATGTTAAGTGATTATTTTTCAGGAATAAAAGACACAAACGGGGATACTAAAGTTTATTTTTTCGATAGTGGGAAACCTGGTGCTACAGTTTTTCTAGCAGGAGGGACTCATCCAAACGAGCCAGCAGGATACCTGGCCAGTGTGATAATCCTCGAAAACCTGATTCCTGAAAAGGGCAGGGTTATTGTCATTCCCAGGCTGAACAATTCTGCATTTACCTGTACCGATCCGATGGAAGCATTCCCTCAATCATTTCATATCGATACAGACAAAGGTCCACGTAAATTTCGTTTTGGCTCAAGAGCCACAAATCCTCTCGACCAGTGGCCCGACCCCTTGGTTTATTCACATAAGCCTTCAGGACAGCAATATTCAGGTCTGGAATCAAGAAATCTAAATAGGGCATATCCGGGTAGTCCCAAGGGGACTTTTACAGAAAAGGTAGCCTATGCCATTATGCAAATGATTGAAAAGGAAGAGGTTGATATTTCTTATGATTTGCACGAGGCAGCACCGGAAATTCCTATAATTAACGCTATAGTATATCACGAAAAATCAGAGGATATTGCCATGTATTCCATCCTTGAACTTGAGATGGAGGGACTTCAATTTACTCCCGAATTGTCACCAAAGAATTTTCACGGGCTCAGTCATCGCGAATGGGGAGATTATACTAAAACCTATCCTTTCCTTATGGAAACAAGTAGTCCTGTTCAGGGCCGGCTTAGAGGAAAAACAAATGAAGAATTAATACTTAATGGTGTAAGTGAGAATTACAAAATTGCAAAAGAAACCGGAGCCCTTCGTATTGCTTATCGTGACGAAGGTGAGCAGCTTGAACACAGGGTGGGAAGACATCTTTCTGGTTTTATGGCGATCATTAATTCTTATAATGAGATCCATATTGATAATACTGTAAAGATTTCAGGTTTACCTGCTTATCAGGAACTGGTAGAAAATGGTATAGGGAAATATTTAAATAATTAAAACATAACATCATGAAAAAACAGTCATTTAAAATCTTTAGTTTTATTGCAATTTCTGCGATTCTTTTTTCCTTTTCTCCAGAAATGGGGAAATATGAACAACCAATCCTGATCACTTCTGCCGGGCAAAGTGCCGATGTTAAATTGGTTAAGCTACTTGCAAAGAAGCAGGAGCTGAATGCAGAAACTAAACTTATGGCAGATCTGTCTGATTTAGAGGGAATAAAAACATTGATTATTGTACCTGGCTTTAGTTCAAAAGGACTAGGTGCTGCAGGAATAAGTCAGCAGGATGAAATGACTCGTGTGGAGACCCTGGTTAAGGCGGCAAATGAAAAGAACATCCCAATTGTGATGATGCACATAGGAGGAAACGCTCGCCGGGGGGGGCAATCTGATGGATTCTGTAGGTTAATAGCAGAAAACTGTAAAGCTATGATTGTGGTTGCTCAAGGAAATGAAGATGACTTTTTTACCAGGATTTCAGAAGAAAAAGGAATTCCCATGGAATCTGTGGAAAAGATCAGTTTTGCAGCCGAACCAATGGGAAAGTTATTTAAATAGTTAATATCCCGGAAAATAGTTTTATTACCCCCTTGCTATCTATTGTTGAGGGGTATTTAGCTTGTATTATAATGCTTGAACTATAAAATGTAATATGATTTATGTATATACCCTGATTTGTGTTTTTATTACATTGATGATTGTTGAAGCAATTCTAACTAAACGTAGCATTAAAAGAATTAGCCTGAGAATTCATGTGAACGGGACAAGAGGAAAATCTACTATCACAAAATATATTTCAACTGCCCTGCGAGCTTCAGATATAAGAACAGTTGGGAAAGTTACCGGCGAGATTCCAGGTTTAATTCAACCAAACGGACACCTTATGCCAATCAGGAGGCTGGGGCCAGCCCGGGTCAATGAGCAATTCCGGATAATAAGAAAAGCTGCGAAAGCGAAAGCTGAAGCTCTTGTTCTTGAGTGTATGTCGATAGATCCAGCTCTGCAAAGGATAGAAAGCCGGTTTTATAAACCCGACATTTATGTGATTTCTAACATTAGAGATGATCACAGGGAGAAAGTTGGATCAAGCAGAAAGCAGAGGGTGGAATACGCTTGTCAGGCAATTCCTGCGAATTGTATTCTGGTTTCAAATGATATAGAAAACTTGACTGCCATAAGGCTGGAAGCAGAGAAGAAAAATTGCAGATTGCTTATTCCTGAAAAACTGGAACAAAAGCTCGTTAATGCATTGCCATATGGTGCGTTTGCTGCAAATATTGAAGTAGCAATAGAGGTGACAGTATTGGCTGGAATTGATAGAGAGGTAGCTCTAAAGTCTATTCTTGATAGTATTAGGGATGATGAATCTTGTTTATTTCAGCTGCAAACCAAAAACACTAATGCCGTTTTTCTCAATGCCTTTTCTGTAAATGATACAGATTCAGCAACTAATTTCTTGAATTACTGGTCTAATCAACTAAACATTCATGAAAATGTTGCTTTCGTTTTTAACACCA
>DAOWNN010000033.1 GCA_030642585.1 Bacteroidota bacterium
ATAAGAAAAGATATTTCATTTTATGCATATAGGAAATAATGTTCCGATTAGATTGATACTAGAAAGCACAAAAAACAGATCATTACTTTAAAAAATCTTGCTCACAAATCTGGCTCCAGAAAAAAAAAAAAGACTTACATTTTTGTAAATCCTTGATTATCAAATAGCGAGAACGGGAGTTGAACCCGTGACCTCATGATTTTAAATCATGCGCTCTAACCAACTGAGCTATCTCGCCTTTTAATACTTTAATTCCTATCTGTGAACCCCCGACCTTCCCGATTTTAATCGGGACGCTCTAATCCCAAAAACAGAAAATCATCCGATTTTCGTAGTTTTACTAGAATCCTCGATTTTTTAATGAAATCATAGATTTCAGAAAAATCTGGACCACCTGAGCCCTGCCTGCCGGCAGGCAGGTATCTCTTCATAATTTTGGTCTGCAAATATACAATTTCATTTTAAACTTTATATTCTCCCTGGCTCGATTTTAATACTTTTATTCATTCCATTTTTTATTACCCCTTTTTTGTTTATATTGCAAATATTCCTTGTATTTTCATTGCAGAACTAAATATGAAAAAAAAAATCGAACTTGAATATTCTCTCAATACCTCTCCAAGGGTAATATACTCCAGACTTAGTACTGCTGGTGGACTTTCTGAGTGGTTTGCCGACGATGTACATGTAAATGGCAAAATGTACACTTTTGTCTGGGAGGGAACTCATCAGATCGCCGAAATGATACTCAAGAAAGATAATCATTTCACCAGATTTCACTGGATTGACGATGAAGACCCCAAGTCCTATTTTGAATTTAAGATTCACATCGAAGAACTCACCAATGATACAGCATTACTGATCACAGATTTTGCTGAAGAAGATGAGTGTGATGACGCAAAAGAACTTTGGGATACACAAATAGGCAACTTAAAACATATACTTGGCCTTTGATAAATTATCCCTGAAATTACCAGTATACCTCAAGCCGTTTTAAGTCAAAAGCATGAAACTATTGCACAGATATTTGGTTAAATCCTTTATCGGGCCACTGGTTCTAACCTTTCTTATTGTGCTTTTCATAATGGTAATGCAGTTCCTATGGAAATATATTGACGACCTGGTTGGCAAAGGCCTGGATTTTTATACCATAGGAGAACTGCTGTTTTATTTTAGTCTGAGTTTTATCCCCATGTCATTGCCCCTGGCAATACTACTTGCTTCTTTGATGACCTTTGGGAACTTTGGTGAAAACATGGAACTTACAGCCATTAAATCTGCAGGAGTTTCACTTCAGAAATTGTTGCGGCCACTTGTTGCACTGGTTATAATTATAAGTATTGCCGCATTTTATTTTTCAAATAATATTTTACCAATTACCAATCTTAAATCAAGGGCCTTGCTTTTTGATATTCAGAGGCAACGCCCCGAATTTAATATCAAGGTTGGTCAGTTTTATAATGGCATTGAAGGCTATAGCATCAAAATTGCGGAAAAGAATTTTAAAACCAATCTGTTGATAAGTATCCTGATCTATGATCACACTGAAAAAGCCGGAAATATTGCTGTGACATATGCTGATTCAGGATATATGCGCATGACTGCAGATGAGCAAAACATAGTTCTTACCTTATTTAATGGTTACTCATATACAGAATTCACAGATAACAGAAACAGGAGAAAAAGACTAAAAGACAAATCTTACCCGGCAAGAAAAGACCGGTTTCAAAAAGAGATTATTATATTAAAGCTTACCGGCTTTGGATTAAACCGCACCGATGAAGATCTTTTCAAAAGTAATTATTCTATGTTGAATTTACAGCAACTTGAAAGTGCAACAGATTCCTTATCTGATATACTTGCAAAGAGAAAAGAACTAACTAACAATACTTTGAGAAAGAATCAACTCTTTGTAGGAATGCAAAGATTGAAAAGATTTCACAATGATTCTACACGTAATACCCAGAATGAATATCCTGATACTTCCATATTTGCACCAAGAGAAATACTTAACACCCTGAACCAGACAGAACAGGAATCTTATGTGGACAGGGCTCTCACAAGGGCAAGATCAACTAAGAGCTTTATTATCACATCAAAAAACACAATTCTTGCCAAAGAGAAGCGAATCAGGAGATATAAAATTGAATGGCACAGAAAATTCACCCTTTCATTTGCCTGCTTTATATTCTTCTTCATTGGAGCTCCACTGGGAGCAATTATTCGAAAAGGAGGCCTTGGGATGCCAATTGTGGTTTCCATTTTGTTTTTTCTCTTCTACCACATTACTTCCATGTCGGGTGAAAAGTTTGTGCGCCAGGATGTGCTGAATCCCTTTATCGGAATGTGGATTTCTTCGTTCCTCCTTTTGCCTATTGGAGTCTTTCTTACCATCAAATCTACCAATGATTCAGCCATTTTTAATATCGATAATTATCTGGAATGGCCAAAAAAAGTAATTGCCGGATTTCTGAAAACAAATTCAAGCTCCAAATAACTTAAAGGGTTTGAACCATGAAAATCCTCCAGATCTGTAACAAAGCCCCATACCCTCCGAAAGATGGAGGATCCATGGCTTCCTGGATGCTTGTTAAAGGTCTTGTCTCACAAGGTGATTTGGTTTATATAATTACCATAAATACCCAGAAACATTATGTAGAAAATCCTCAAATACCCTCACATATGAGGGATGCAGTTTCTGTAAGTCTAATTCAGACCGATACTGATATTAAACTATTAAATCTTATTCATAATCTTCTGTTTTCCAGGCTCCCGTACAATATAGAAAGATTTTGGTGTGAAAGATTTAACAATGAATTAATTTCTATCCTGAACAAAAATCAATTTGACCTGGTTCTGTTGGAAGGACTGCCATTGGCTCTTTATATAGATACCATTCGCCGGTATTTTAATGGTAAACTAATAATGAGGGCCCATAATGTTGAGTATAAAATATGGGAAGGACTTGCCAACAATACCAGAAATCCAGCAAAAAGGTATTACTATAACTTATTGTCTTCGAGAATAAAAAAATTTGAATCTTCAGGCCTTCATAATTATGATGCCTTATTACCGATTACTGAAGCTGACAGCAGTTGTTTTAGGAAGATGAATTTTAAGGGGCCTATGTTTACATTTCCTTTTGGCTTAGACACAAAAGAATATTTACAAGAAAATAAAACGGGGAAAATTGAGAATATAATTTTCCTTGGAGCTCTTGACTGGTCTCCGAATATTCATGGTTTGAAATGGTTTGTCAGAAAAGTCTGGCCGGAATTGAGGAATTCATTTCCGGAATTAATTCTTCATATTGCAGGAAGAAATCCCTCAGGGAAGTTACAAAAAATGCTAAATTCCCCGGGGGTTCAATTTCATGGGGAGGTAAGAGATTCCAAAGAGTACCTTAGACTTGGTAAAATCATGATTGTTCCTTTGTTTTCAGGGAGTGGAATGAGAGTGAAAATATTAGAAGGTATGGCAGCAGGTAAGGTAATACTGTCCACTTCTTTTGCCCTTTCGGGTATTCCTGCAGAAAATAAAAAGCATCTTTTTGTGGAAGATACTGTTCCCGGATTTATCAAACAGATAGGTGCTTTAATAAATAAACCCTCTTTGGCTGAATCCATAATTCAAAATGCCAGGAGCTTTACCAGTAAAAATTATGATATTTTTGTATTAAGTAAGAAACTGTCGCATTTTCTCAATTCCTTGAATTCATGATTTGGAAAATATTTTTCTGGATTTCTGTAGTAGCTCTGTTCTACAACTACCTGATTTATCAATTCATACTAATGATTGCCAGTCGGGCAAAAACCGGGAATAAGGAATTTTACACCACTGATAAAAGCTTTCCCACCGTTTCAATTCTTCTTGCTGTATATAATGAAGAAGATGTACTGGAAGAAAAAATGAAAAGTTTGTTTCAGTTGACTTTTCCTGCAGAAAAGATTGAGATTCTTGTTGGGTCTGATGCATCAACGGACAGAACAAATGAAATTCTAAAATCATTTGCCCTGAAAAACGATTTCCTGAAGAATGAGCTTTTCAAAGAAAGAATGGGGAAAGCGAAAATCATCAATAAGCTGGCAACCAAAGCCAGGGGAGAAATCCTTATAATAACTGACGCCAATACTCTTCATAAACCGAATAGCTTAAAATTGTTGGTAAGAAATTTTAAGAATAGAAAAATTGGCCTGGTGGATTCTGTAATGAGCCATACCGGACTTGATCACTCAGGTATATCTATCCAGGAGACCACATATGTTCAGTGGGAATCCAGGATTAAGAAAATGGAAGGTATACTATGGGGAAGCATGATGGGGCCATCAGGAGGGTTTTATGCAATCAGAAAGTCTTTATTTCATCCTGTACCAGAGAATTTCCTGGTTGATGATTTTTATATCAACATGAAAGTTCTTGAAAACCAATCCTGGTCTGTTTGCGAACCACTTTCCGTTGTTGTGGAAGATGTTTCGAACAACTGGATGGAAGAATTCAGAAGGAAAATGCGAATTTCAGCAGGAAATTTTCAAAACCTTCAGAAATTCGCCCATCTTTTGTTTAAGGTATTTCAACCCGTGGGCTTTTGCTTTATTTCTCATAAGGTGTTACGCTGGTTCGGACCTTTATTCCTGATACTTGCTCTATTGAGCAGTGCAATGAATTATAAGGAAACATTTTTCATGATTCTCTTCTATGTACAACTCTTTTTGTTAATCAGTCCAATATTAGACCATATATTAAGGAAAATTAAAATACATATCGTAATTTTGCGATTCGTTACACATTTTTACAATACAAACCTTGCAATTCTTGTAGGATTTCTATGGTTTTTAAAAGGAATTAAGACAAATGTTTGGCAACCAACAAAAAGGAATCAATCACAATAAACTCCCTGAAAACTATCCGGGTCCTGGTTTAAATTCTATTGAAGAAGCAATTGAAGAAATTAAACTGGGCAATGTGGTCATTGTAGTAGACGATGCTGACCGGGAAAATGAAGGTGATTTCATAGCTGCTGCAGAAATGGCCACACCAAAGATGGTTAATTTCATGGCCACACATGGCCGCGGTTTGATTTGTGCAGCCATACCAGAGGAGAAATGTGATGAATTGGAGTTGGAGTTAATGGTAGGAAAAAACACTTCCTATCATGAAACACAATTTACGGTATCGGTAGACCTCATTGATGAGGAAAGTACGACAGGAATTTCAGCCTCAGACAGGTCAAGGACCATCAAAGCACTTGTTAATCCAGGAACCAAGCCGGAAGATTTGGGCAGGCCGGGACATATATTCCCCTTAAAAGCAAAATCAAGAGGAGTATTACGACGGGCCGGGCATACAGAAGCCGCAGTTGATCTGGCACGATTATCCGGGCTTAAACCTGGAGGTGTACTTGTTGAAATTATGAATAAAGATGGCTCCATGGCCCGTCTTCCCCAATTGCAGGTCATTGCGGAAAAGTTTAATCTAAAAATCATCTCCATACGTGATTTGATCTCTTTCAGGCTACTCCATGAAAGCATTATTGAAATGGGAGTGGAAGTAAAGTTACCAACAAAATATGGCGAATTCACCCTGATCCCATTCCTACAACTATCAAATGGAATGGAGCATGTTGCACTTACGAAAGGAAATTGGACCAAAGATGAATCTGTGCTTGTCAGGGTGCATTCATCATGTGTAACAGGAGATATTTTCGGCTCGATGAGATGCGATTGTGGCATCCAACTTCATGAGGCAATGAGAATGATTGATAAGGAAGGAAAGGGAGTCCTGCTATATATGAACCAGGAAGGAAGAGGCATTGGCCTGTTTAATAAAATGAAAGCATACAAACTACAGGAACAGGGAAGAGACACTATTCAGGCCAACGTAGACCTTGGATTTAATGCAGATGAAAGGGACTACGGTGTCGGTGCAAACATCCTGCGGGAATTACAATTGGGCAAAATTAAGTTGATGACTAATAACCCGGTAAAAAGAGCCGGGCTGGAGGGATATGGTTTAAAAATAGTTGAAGTTGTACATCTTGAAGCTCCTCCAAACGTGCACAATGAATTTTATCTTCAAACCAAAAAAGAAAAAATGGGCCATATTCTTGAGCTTGTAAAACCGTTCAAGAATAAATAATGATTCTTGAATAATGATTAATGAATATTGAAGAGGGAAGAGTGAGAAATAATAACTTCCTGCAGTGCGAATAATTACGGGCTGGTTTTTCTAAAATCGTAGCTGTCTTAAAAGCTAATTTGTGGATGCTTGTCATCCTGAATCCTTCCTGCCGGCAGGCAGGATTCAGAATGATGTTGAAAGGCCATTTTGAGACGGCCCCAGGGACGGGGTAGGTAAGCCTCCCCCACTAACCCATCATACTCCCCCAAAGAGGAGATTGAAGAAAAACTCCCTCACCCTCGGATAAGACTTTGTGTCTGACTATAATTATAAGGATTCTAGAAATAACAAAACACAAGCTTTAATGGAAAATTTCAGTATAATTTTCATGGGAACTCCTGAGTTTGCCAGAACATCATTGGAGAAAATCCACAAGGAGGGAATCCATATTAGTTGTGTTATTACTGCAGCAGATAAGCCAGCGGGAAGGGGGCAGAAAATAAAAATGTCTGCAGTGAAAAATTATGCTGTAGCCAATAAACTACCTGTATTGCAACCACCTAATCTTAAAGACCCTGACTTCATTGATAAACTGAAAACCATTGATGCTGATTTATTTGTTGTTGTTGCATTCAGGATGCTGCCGGAAATTGTATGGAACATGCCTCAACATGGAACAATCAATCTGCACGCCTCTCTCCTCCCAAACTACAGGGGTGCAGCTCCAATTAATCATGCCATTATGAATGGTGAGGAAACAACAGGGCTTACAACATTTTATATCGAAAAGGAAATTGATACCGGGAAAATTATACTCCAGGATAAAGTTCATATAGACGAAACTATGAATGCTGGTATGCTCCATGACTTGCTAATGAATAAGGGGGGAGATCTTTTATTAAAAACAATCAGACTGATAGCCAGGGGGGAAGATGTACCAACAACAATTCAATTGTCTGAATCCTCCAAAAAAGCTCCTAAACTATTCCCCAAAGACTGTAAAATAAACTGGAATGATACACTGAAAAACATCTACAATCATATTCGCGGTCTTTCTCCTTATCCGGGTGCATGGTCTGAGGCACAGGGTGCTAATGGAGAGACTTTTAAGTTTAAAATATTTTCTGCTGAAACGGAAAAAAACTCTCACAGGCATTCTGTACCATCCATTCATACAGATGGGAAAAATTTCCTGAAAATTTCTGTTAGCGAAGGTTTTATTGTCGTAAAAGAACTTCAGCTACCCGGTAAAAAAAGGATGGCTGTGACAGAATTCCTGAAAGGGTCAAGAGGCCTGGAATGGGCTATTTACTAGGAATGGGGTCAACCACCAATACTTATTGTCTGAACCTCAAAAGTGTGGGTATATTATGCTATTTTATGTCAAAAGTCAGAGGTCAAAAGTAAAATGTGAAATGTTGAATTCTATTGTGACATAACACAGTTGAAATTTGTCTTCTGACATATAACATTATTTGCACTTTGCTATTACACAGATACTTTTATCTTTAATCTTCATTCCACCCCTCATTTATTCTTCTATCATTCCATTCTTCTCTCGAAAATCAAATTCGGCTTTGCCAAAAGATTTTCGGGATATTCGTGCATTCGTCTTTCATCTGTGCATTAGTGGCTTCTTTCTTTCTTCCGCTCCCCAGCTCTATCACCCTGTCACGATCACTCCTACGCTTCTCTTTCGCCTTTTCACTCATTATTTAGATTCCCTGGGAGCTTTTAGCCATATCTTCTTCCCTACTTCCGGTTCTTCTCCTTCCTTCATTCCATTATATTCATACAATCTTCCTTTTTTAATTCCATATCTCTGCGAGATGGACCATATAGAATCGCCCTCCTTCACAATATGAAAATCGAAACCCGATTCAGCCTGCTTCCTTTTTGGCTGCAGAAAAACTATCTGTCCCTCTTTCAAAACTGCATCATCAGCCATTTCATTATATTTAGGCAGTTCCCATTTCATCATATCCATTTCCCTTGCCAGGTAAGTAAAAGTATCTCCTTCCTTTGCAAGAATATATGTTATGCGATTCATGGTTTTAACCTGCCTTTCTCCGGTAGGAATATTAAAATCTTCTGTAAAAACCTGCTGATTCGAAATGTCTGTCCTGTCAGGCTCATTCCTTTCCTTACCTGAGGAAGTATTTATCTTACCTGGTTTATCATATTGATACAATTGATTACTCTCAATAATCCCAATAAGCAGATCATCATATTTAGGATGGGTTGCATAACCTGCTTTTTTCAAACCCTTTGCCCAGGCTTTATAATCGGCAGGATCAAGCTCAAATAAGGAAGCATAACGCTGTTTCCCGGTTAGAAAATCAGAATGATCACGGTAAGAATCCTCAGCTGAATTATATTTCCTGAAACATTCATTTCTCTTGTCATCATCATGCTTGAATCTTTTCCCGGTCCAATCACTATGACATTTTATCCCGAAATGGTTATTTGCCTTTATTGCAAGATTACTGTTACCATCACCAGATTCCAGAATACCCTGGCCGAGAGTTATACTAGCCGGAATACCTGTTCTGTTCATTTCTCTTATTGCCCAATCCTTATATTTCAAAATATAATCCTTCCTTGATTGTGACACATATGTTTTTGTTGGAACTTTTGTGGTTTTACAGGAGTTAATAAGTAAAGAAATGGCTAAGAATATCACCATTAATCTGAAAGTCTTATTGAGCATATTTGCCATGAATTTTGATTTGGGGTACATTCTCAGATGCAAATATCGAAACTAAATTGTAAATTTGGCAATCAATGGTGTAATTCAATGGAGAATTTGCCAGAATTAACAATTTATAACCTATGAAAAACATTGAGATCACCGCAAAAATAACCGAGGTCTCAGGGCTTTCAGAATTATCAAATACAGAACAAAATCTTGTACAAAATGCCTTAGATTCGGCCAAAAAATCATATGCTCCTTATTCCAATTTCCATGTTGGGACTTCTATTCTTCTTGAAAATGGAAAAATAATTAATGGAAATAATCAGGAAAATGCCGCTTACCCCTCAGGTTTATGTGCTGAAAGAGTTGCTCTGTTCTATGCCAGTGCTCACTATCCTGAGGTGAAAATAAAAACTATGGTAATTGTCGCCTTAAAAAACAACAAACTAACTCCGAAACCTGTTTATCCCTGCGGTTCATGCAGGCAGGTTATGATTGAAAATGAATCCAGGCTGAAGAATGGCATCAAACTCATCCTGGTTGGAGAAAAGAACATTCACATTCTTGAAAATACAAGTCAGCTTCTGCCAATGGGGTTTGACAAATCTGTCCTAATGGGAAAATAATAAGATAACAGGGTCTAAAGTCGAATGTCGAAGGGTCAAAGAGTAAGAAATACAAATCAAATAAGGTAGTCCATACTATTGTAGTTTAAATTATTGTTTAACCTGTAGACACATATCAGGACAAGACATTCTCCTCTTCACTCAACTCTTCCAGGACCTCCCTTTGGTCAGACCCTGAAAGGTTTTCCCTCCGCCTGTACCCTGTGTCTCCTATCCCTGATTCCCTGCCATTTCCAAAAACTCATCCCACAATACATCTTTAGGGGGGTCTGCAATAATTTTAAGTTCTTCCTTTAAAACCGGATGTGTAAACTCAATTTCACGTGCATGAAGGCTAATTCCTCCGCCCTGATTTGATCTTCTTGAACCATATTTTAAGTCGCCCTTAATGGGACAGCCTATTTTGGCCAGCTGACATCTGATTTGATGATGCCTCCCGGTATGAAGATCAATTTCAAGGAAAAAGTAATTTTTAGTCCTTCCCATTAACCGATAGCTTAAAGATGCTTCTTTAGATCCTTTTTTCTCAGTAGTATAAGCAAAAGATTTATTCAGTTTTGGTTTTCTAACCAAAAAATGATTTAATCTGCCCTCCTCAACTGGCGGATTTTCAGATACTATGGCCCAATACTTCTTTTGAACCCTCTTTTCCTGGAATAATTTATTCATACGAGACAAGGCCTTGCTGGTTCTGGCAAAAACAACCACCCCGCTAACTGGTCTGTCAAGCCTGTGAATTACTCCAAGAAAAACATTCCCGGGTTTTTTATAGAGGTCTTTCAGATACTCCTTTACCTTAACATCCAAAGACTTATCTCCAGTATTGTCTCCCTGAACCAGATCAGAAACCGATTTGTTCAAGACAATTAGATGATTGTCCTCATATAAGATATTAATACTGCTCATTTTTGTTGGGAAAATCATGCGATCTTACGTCCTCTATATAGCTTGATACCGATCCGAGAATTTCCTGGTTCAGGTTATGATAGCGCCTCAGGAATCTTGGAGAAAACTCCTGTGTCAAACCAAGCATATCATGAAGCACCAGGATCTGACCATCTACATCCGGGCCGGCACCTATACCTATAATCGGAATTTTTCTTTCTTTCGCAACTTTCTTTGCAAGACTGGCCGGAACCTTCTCAAGGACTATCCCAAAACATCCTGCATTTTCAAGTATTTGTGCATCTTCAAGTAGCTTTTTAGCTTCATTCTCATCAGTGGCCCGAACAATATATGTTCCAAATTTATGTATCGATTGTGGCATCAAACCCAAATGTCCCATTACAGGAATCCCGGCAGACAATATCCGTTCCACTGACTCCAGGATTTCCCTGCCTCCCTCCATTTTCACAGCATGAGCGCCAGTTTCTTTCATGATTCTAATTGCTGAGAATAAGGCTTCTTTTGAATTTCCCTGGTAAGTTCCAAATGGAAGATCTACAATAACCAATGCCCTTGAAACCGCTCGTACAACTGCTGAAGCATGATATATCATCTCGTTCAGAGTGATTGGGATGGTAGTTTCATGACCAGACATTACATTTGATGCAGAATCTCCTACAAGAATAGCATCAATTTTTGCCTTATCAAGGATCCCGGCCAGAGTATAATCGTATGCAGTGAGCATAGCGATTTTTTCTCCTCGTAGTTTCATCGCATTCAAAACATGAGTTGTTACTTTTCGAACCTGCTTATGAAGTGACATAACTGGTATTATTAGTTGGTAGATTGATCTTTACCGCAAAACTACAAATTTGATTTGGATGCTTAAATAAATTGGAGCTTTTTTATTTTCTCCCTTTGCATATATTTGTTCCATAGTTCCTTCTTTACCCTCCCTCTTGGTTTCAACATTTCCAAGTCTTACGGACCCTGAAAGGTTTTTTCATTCCAATATTCCATTGTTCCAGCAATTTTCTCATTCTTTGGCTCTTTCACCTCTTCTGCTTACTGCTTACTTCCTACTTTAACATTCCATTCTTTGACCCTGCCTTTTTGTCACATAAACGAAACTAAAACAGGAAGCATATTATGAAGCGTGTGCCAAATTAACACTAAAACAGCACATTTTTAAACTGGCATAATGATTGTTTTATGAGAATCAATAAAACATTAAAATAATTATTAAACGATAATAAATCAATTAGAGATGAGTAAAATAATAGGTATAGATTTAGGTACTACCAATTCATGTGTTGCTGTAATGGAAGGAAATGAGCCAGTAGTAATACCTAACAGCGAAGGGAAAAGAACAACTCCTTCGATGGTTGCATTTGTGGAAAATGGTGAAAGGAAGGTTGGAGATCCTGCAAAAAGGCAGGCAATAACCAATCCGGTTAAAACCATTTATTCCATAAAAAGATTTATGGGGGAGTCATATTCTGCTATGTCGAAAGAAATAGCCAGAGTCCCTTATCAAGTTTTAAAAGGGGAGAACAATACTCCAAGGGTGAAAATAGATGACCGTAAATATTCTCCACAGGAAATTTCTGCAATGATACTTCAAAAAATGAAAAAGACTGCAGAAGATTACCTGGGTCAGGAAGTAACAGAGGCTGTTATTACAGTGCCTGCTTATTTTAGTGACTCACAAAGACAAGCTACAAAAGAAG
>DAOWNN010000300.1 GCA_030642585.1 Bacteroidota bacterium
GGTAAAACCCCAGGGTTCTGTTTCATAAACAGATGAGCTTTGCACAATACTCCCAATTCGTTTCTCAATGAAATCTGATGCCTGGTCAAGATATTTCTGCCGGCTTCCCATATTACTCCCTAAAAGAATAACTATCATGCTATTGTAATAAATTTTTGACCAGGTAAAGAGAATAAATAAAAACTTGATTACAAAATCAAAATAGCATTGGCACTGTAGCAAGTAATCACCCGGCTTAATATTTTGATCATGTTTTTATTATTGTTAGAAGCTTATAACTTTGTAGGTCATTAATTTCATGAATCTAATTATTTAATTACTCAATCCGGACTTCCTTCCTGGTTTGAATAGAAAATTTATCTGATGAAAAGTTTTTTAAAATATACCCTGGCAACGATAACAGGGATCATTATTTCCACATTTTTAATCAGCATTATCATGCTTGGCATTTTAGGGCTAATGATTTCTTCGCAAGATAAACCGGTTCATATAAAGAACAACTCTGTATTGCATTTAAAAATAAACCAGGCTATTCCTGATCGTTCTTCCGTAAATGCCATGGAGTTTGACTTTCTAAGCTTTGAGCTAAAACACCAACTGGGATTAAACGATATACTCCAAAACCTGGAAAAAGCAAGAAAAGATGACAATATTAAGGGTGTTTTCCTTGAGTTTGGATTCATCACACCGGGTATTGCAAGCATGGAAGAAATTCGGGATGCTTTAAATGAGTTTAAGAGCTCAGGCAAATTCATCATTGCATACAGCAATGAGGTAATGTCACAATCAGCATTTTTCCTGGCCACAGTTGCAGATAAAATTTATTTAAACCCCGTTGCAATTTTTGAATTTATAGGCTTGAGGTCTGAGGTAATGTATTACAAAGGAGCACTTGAAAAGCTTGGTATTGAAATGCAAATTGTAAGGCACGGGGAATACAAAAGTGCCGTAGAACCATATATCCGGGAAAATATGAGTACAGCAAGCCGGGATCAAATCATGTCATACATGGGTTCTATCTGGGATCACATGCTTGAGATTATTTCGGAGGCAAGAAACATCCCTGTTGATGAGCTTAACAGAATTGCCGATGAGCTTCTTGTAAAAAACCCTCAGGATGCCCTAAATCTTGGATTAGTAGATGCCATAAAGTACCAGGATGAAGTGCTGGATGATTTATTGATCAAAAGTGAGCTTTTGGAGACCCAGGATCTTAACCTGGTTAGTTTTTCAGAATATTCAAAAGTTCCTAAAACCAGAGATGGCAAAGGACTGGCAAAAAATAAAATTGCCATAGTTTATGCTACGGGAGTAATTGGATTTGCTTCTAAATCTGAGTATAGTATTGGAGGACCAACCTTTGTGAAGGCAATTCGGGCTGCAAGAAAAGATTCTACGATTAAGGCTATTGTGTTAAGAGTAAATTCCCCGGGTGGGAGCGCTATGGTTTCGGAACATATATGGAGAGAAATTCAACTCGCTCAGAATGAAAAACCTGTGATTGCATCTATGGGAAATGTTGCAGCTTCGGGGGGTTATTATATTCTTGCGCCTGCCGAGGTAATATTTTGTGAACCAACCACCATTACAGGTTCAATCGGAGTCTTTGGCCTCCTTCCAAATGCTGAAAAACTATTGAACCAAAAACTGGGAATAACTTTTGATGTTGCTAAAACAAATAAGTACTCAGACTTTGGCTCAATATACAGACCCTTGAGGCCAATGGAAAAAGAATATCTTCAGGCTGGAATTGAAAAAACTTATAATGATTTTGTTCACAAAGTTGGAGAAGGGCGAAATATGCCACATCAGGAAGTGGATAGAATTGGACAAGGTAGGGTATGGAGCGGGATCAACGCTCTGGAATTAGGTTTGGCGGATCAATTCGGAGGATTAAATACTGCCATTGATTATGCTGCTGCAAGTGTGAACCTGGAACATTACAGAATCGTCTCTTATCCTCAGTACCAAGACCCTTTAGAAAAATTATTACAAACATTTTCCGGCGATATTCAGGCCCGCAAATTAAAAAAAGAAACAGGCGTATACTATCAATATATTGAAAATTTCAGGAATGTTATTGAAACAAAAGGGCCTCAAATGAGAATGCCCTTCCGAATTGATATCTTTTAATCTCTGCCGTTAACTGTTTTTCCATGGTTTCTAATAAGTCTCGAAAATATTCCTCCTATTTTCTATGGCCATTTTCATTACTCTACAGACTGGCTGTAGGATCCAGGAATATATTGTTTGACTTACATATTTTGAAATCCAGAGAATTTAATATCCCCGTAATTTCTGTTGGGAATTTAAGTGCCGGAGGTACCGGGAAAACACCTTTTGTTGAGTACCTGGTAACAATACTCAAGGAAAATTTCAATGTAGCAACCCTGAGTCGAGGTTACAAACGAAAAACAAAAAACTTCATTGTTGCAGATCGCAATTCAACAACTGAACAAATTGGAGATGAACCTCTTCAATTCAAAAAAAAGTTTCCTGAAATAACTGTAGCTGTTGACCGGGACAGGGTTCATGGAATTGAGCAACTTGTAGAAGGAAACCCCAGACTTAATGTAATACTCCTGGATGATGCATACCAACATCGCTATGTAAAACCCGGTTTATCAATTCTCCTCATGGATTACAACAAGCCTGTATCAGATGACTATTATTTACCATTTGGGAGATTAAGGGAAAGTGCGGTTGAAAAGAAACGTGCTCATATTGTAGTTGTCACAAAATGTCCGTCCAATATGAAACCAATTGATCAAAGGATCATATTGAAAGATTTGCGTCTGTTTGCTTATCAGAAATTGTATTTTTCCACGATAAAATATCTTGAACTGGTTCCGGTTTTCGACCTGAAAGAAATCTCTCTTACTAAAGAATACTGCAAACTCAATAAATTTAACATCCTCATTGTTACAGGAATAGCAGATCGCAGGCCTTTTAGAAAACATATCCGGAGTATTTCTCCAAGAATCAAAGAAATTAGATTCAAAGACCACCACAATTTTTCCAGCCAGGATATAAAACTAATAGAACAAGCATATAATGAAATTGCAAACGAGAATAAACTTATTATTACTACCGAGAAAGATTCTGTTCGTTTTCAGAAATTTTATAATATTGCAGACGAATTTAAAAAA
>DAOWNN010000276.1 GCA_030642585.1 Bacteroidota bacterium
ATTTGATGTGTATGCCTTTTAGGGCCAGGATAGTACTTTATCATGAGCTTATCTCATTAACTAACAATATATTTGACCTGTAGGGATGCCGTCTAATCAACGATAAATGGGGCTGGTGCTAATTACACCGCTCCATAAAATCCCTGATTAGAAGGCCCGGGGTGAGTCCTGGTAGCATATTTCTGCAATTAAATATGTTTTTTTTCTAATTTTGCAATCTATTTGCTTGATGTTTATGAAAAAAGTAGTAATAGGATTATCGGGAGGGGTTGATAGTAGCGTTGCTGCATACATGCTTAAAAAACAAGGGTATGAGCTTATAGCCCTGTTTATGAAGAACTGGCATGATACTACTGGAGTTCTGACAGGTGACTGCCCATGGGACGAGGATGTTCTTTTCGCAGAGATGGTGGCAAAAAAATTAAAGATCCCTTTCCACACTGTTGATCTAAGTGTGGCTTACAGGGAAAGGGTAGTAGATTATATGTTTCGTGAATATGAAAAAGGGCGGACACCAAATCCTGATGTTCTTTGTAACCGGGAGGTGAAATTTGACCTGTTTGTAAAAGAGGCTAAAAAACTGGGGGCTGAAAAAGTTGCAACCGGTCACTATTCAAGGATTAAGGAACTTAATCTTGAAGGGGAAATAATTTATAGGCTGCTTGCCGGAAAGGACAGCAACAAAGATCAAAGTTATTTCCTTTGTCAGCTTTCCCAGCAGCAATTAGCCATATCTATCTTCCCACTTGGGGAAATAGATAAACCGGAAGTCAGAAGAATTGCAGAGGAGCAAAAGCTGGCAACTGCTACCCGTAAAGATTCCCAGGGTATTTGTTTTGTTGGGAAAGTGGATCTTCCCGTTTTTCTTCAGCAAAAATTAAAAGTAAAAAAAGGAGATATTATTGAGATACCTAAAGATATAGATGTTCCATCTTTTCCTAATTTATACCCTGGTGATGATGTTTCAGATGAGAAACTCTCAGAAATGACAAGTCCAAGATACTTTAACTCATCTGATGGCAAAAAGGCCGGTGAGCATTCAGGGGCACATTTTTTTACGGTTGGACAGAGGAAAGGCATTAATATTGGAGGTAAACCTGAACCCTTGTTTGTAATTCAGGTTGATGTTAAAAACAATACTTTGTTTGTTGGACAGGGTCATGATCATCCTGCCTTAAACCGGAAGGGCCTCTTTATTCCATGGGGAGAAGATCACTGGGTTCGGAAAGACCTTAAAATGAAACCCGGAGAAAACAGAGAAATGCTGGTAAGGATCAGATACAGGCAAGCTCTTCAGGAAGCAATACTATTTGCCAGGAAGGAAGGCTTATACATCATTTTCAAAGATATGCAAAGAGGCATTACGCCAGGTCAGTTTGCTGCATGGTATGAACAGGATGAACTTATTGGCTCAGGTGTAATTTCCGGATAGTTATTAGCGTTCCGGGTTCAAGAGAGTTTAAGATTGTTTAAGAGGTTCAAGATTGTTCAGAGTTCAAGAATGTTTACTCGTTCCCATTCTCACCTCTTTCTTTCGCCTGGTCGCCAAGTTGCTCTTTCGCCCTCGGCCTTTCTCTTAAAATATTCTGCGAAAATCTGCGACATCTGCGAGAAACTCTTTCACACTGACTACACAGATAATCCCATCTCTTCTTCAGCAACCTCCTTTGGAAGCGAAAACCTGAGTATGAAATACCCGGCAAGACCCGCAACCAGAGAGCCAATAAGTATACCAAGTTTTGCCTGGTTAAGAATTTCCGCATCTACATAAGCAAGGTTGCTAATAAACAATGACATAGTGAATCCAATTCCTCCCAGCAGGGCTACTCCAATAAGATGAATCCACCTTATCCCCTTTTGCAGCGATCCGAAACCTAATTTTACCGCAATCCAGACAGCCAGGATAATCCCAATGAGTTTTCCAAAGACAAGGGAAACAGAAATACTATTTGTAAGGGGACTAAAAAATCCAGAGTCACCAGGGGTCAGATCAATACCTGCATTGGCAAGAGCGAATATGGGCATAACAACAAAAGCTACAAATCCATGCATAGAATGCTCAAGTGACTGCACCGGACTCTGAACCTTCGAAGTGAGCCATTCCATTTTGTCAATGGCCTTAAGCTGGTTATTTGTAAGGTTGATATCGCCACTGCACTCACTTCCAAACTTGTCAAGGTTATATTTCATATAACGTACAAAAACATCCCCTCTTACCTTACGGTTCTGGGGAATTGTGAAAGCAAGAATTACTGCCGCCAGGGTTGGGTGAACACCCGAAACGAGAAAATAGTACCAGATAACAATTCCAATAACTATATACAGGGGAATAGTATTAACATTGAAATAATTCAGTAGAATAAGGACAAGTACCAATACTCCGGCTATGAGCAAAGCGCTCCATACAATCCCGGAACTATAAAAAATTGCAATTACCATAACCGCACCGAGATCATCCACTATGGCAAAAGCCGTCAGGAATATCTTCAGGCTTAAAGGAACACGCTTCCCAAGTAGAGTAAGTATTCCAAGAGAAAAAGCGATATCTGTTGCCATTGGTATACCCCAGCCTTCCTTACCTCCACCATCGCCAATAAGTAATACAAAAAGTAATGCTGGAATAAGCATTCCCCCAATTGCAGCAGCAATTGGGAGTGATGCCTGCTTTATCGATGAAAGTTCACCTGATACAACTTCACGCTTGATTTCCAATCCCACTACAAAAAAGAATATGGCCATTAAACCATCGTTGATCCAGTGCCCTAATGTTTCAGAAAGTTGAAAAGTCCCAAAACCAATAGTTAGTTTTTTTGACCAGAATGAAAAATATAGATCTGCCCATCCCGAATTTGCCCAGATCAGAGCAATGAGTGTAAATATTATCAGTAAAATGCCACCTGATGCCTCAGTCTTAAAAAATTGCTGAAACGGATCCTGGATAGCTTCAAAAACTCCCTTTTTTCTTCTCAATTGAATCATATTATAAACTTTTACAGTTTTGCCGGGTTAAAAGTAAAAAAAACAGCTGCCAATTCTAAATTTTCCCTTCAAGCTAAAATACTGGGTGCTGGGTACTGGATGCCTCGTTCTTCACTTTTATCTTTATACTTTAATCTTCCATTTTCTTTCCATCATTCCATTCTTCCATTTGTGTATTCGTCTTCCATCCGTGCATTTGTGGCTTTCTTCTTCCATTGTTCCAAAATTCCATTATTCCACTCTTCTCCCTCCTATCCGGTATCGTCCATTACCAAGGATCCTTACCTTTGGAATAGATTTGTGTTTTTCAAAGTATTCATATCCCTCTTTCATATCTGTCCACAAATTTACCGTGTTCTGGTCAACAGAGTAATCTTTTAGAAAACGATCAAAATTTTCCTGGTTTAATCGGGTTGGGAAAATACTTACTTCAATCCTTGACTGGCCATTATTTTTGGCTTCCACACAATACAGGTACAATTCTTTAATTTTGTCATTCGTAATAGGTATGCATCCAATAGTAACGCATGCTCCATGAATAAAAATATCTCCCCCTGGATTTTCACTATCCCCCAATATCCTGTCTGACCTGTTTGGATAATTGATCCCAAGAGAAAGATGGAAGCTGCTATATGGATTAAAACGATCAATAAAATAGAAACCCTCCGGGATCTGGTAATCACCTTGCCTTCG
>DAOWNN010000137.1 GCA_030642585.1 Bacteroidota bacterium
ATATTTTTGAAAATATGTATTTCCCTTCCCCATTTGAGAAGGGTCTTCTTTCCACATTGAAAGTTTTGAATTCAAAAAATTCAAAATCCCTGTATGGTCGGTATAATCAAACATTTTTCCAGCATTACATTCCCTGATAATGCCACTTGCATCCCCGTCGGCAGGGCCAATTCCGAGTATGGCTCTTTGCGCTGCCAGATATTCAAAAAGTTTCCCGCTCAGAATACCCTTATTTCCTTCCATTTTAGGCAGGGAAAGAAGAAGTATGTTTGAACTCATCATGAATTTTATGGCTTCAAGATGACTAACATGACTTTGATATTTTGTGATTCCTGTAAGGCCAAGTTTTTTTATTCTTGCTTGATGAAAGCTTGAGATGCTTCCAACAAATCTTAAAAGAAATGGTGTAGAAGGGTTGTTTTTACTTAGTTGTTGATACCCTAATAAAAAGGAGTCAATATCATGGGAATTTGAAAGAGTACCAGTATGTGTAATGATAAATTCTTCTTCAGAGCTTTTGAGCTCAAAATTAAAATCGGTTTCGTCATATCCGTTAGGAATAATGTGAATTTTGTTTTCCTTGTTTTTTGAAAACTTGTTTTCAAACAATTTCTTAATGCTTTTACTTACAACGATTATAGAATCAGTTGTTTCAAGTACTTTCTTTTCATATTTTTCATCCAGCTTCTTTGCCCAGTGGGTATGATACATTTGCTTATAATAATAAATATCTGTCCAGGGATCACGAAGGTCGGCAATCCAGTTTACCCCAGTTTGTTCTTTTAATTTGAGACCAATTAACTGGGTGGAGTGAGGCGGGCTGGTAGTAATAAGTGTGTCGATATCATATTTTCGGATAATCTCAAGTGCTTTCTTCAATGCAAATTTGTTCCATCCAACCCTGGCATCAGGGATAAAGAGATTTCCCCTGACTGCACGGGCAATTTTATTCGAAAAACCCGGATTACCCTGGTTGACAAATCCTGAATATGGGATTTCACTTTCTCCGGTAAATTTTTTATAAAAGCTGAAGGGTTCCCGTGATTTTGTTTTGAAAACCTTAACACTTTCAGGCACTTCTTTTTCAAGACTATAGTCCAGAATGGGGTAAGAGGCGTGTTCCGGATCAACTGTAAGAACAAATGGCTTAATGTTAAATTTGGGAAGGTATTTGACAAATTTTAGCCATCGCTGTACTCCGGCACCACCACTCGGGGGCCAGTAATATGAGATGATTAATATCCTTTTCATCTGAAATAGATTAGATTTTGTCATAGCATATCCTGAATTTATTCCAGGCTATGATTTCTCCTTAAGAAATTAATAAAATTGTAGAAAAATATACACTACAGGTTTTCAAATAACTTACGCATGCTGAGTTTCCCTGAAAAAAAGTTATATAATTCTGAAATCACTACACGGTCTTGTTTCATGCTATCCCTTTCCCTTACAGTTACAGTGTTATCCTTCATTGTCTCGTGGTCAATTGTAATACAATAAGGAGTGCCAATGGCATCCTGTCTTCTGTACCTTCTTCCAATAGAGTCTTTTTCGTCGTATTGACAATTGAAATCAAATTGCAGATCTGTTAATATTTCCATCGCTTTATCCGGTAATCCGTCTTTTTTCACCAGAGGGAATATTGCAATTTTAACAGGAGCTAATGCAGGTGGGATTTTAAGAACTAACCTGTCCTCTAGTTTGCCTTCGGCATTAGGTGCCTTTTCTTCAGAATAAGCGTTTGAGAGAATCAATAAAAATGTTCTGTCTAATCCGATGGATGTTTCAATTACATAAGGGATATAGCTTTCCTGGCTTTCCACATCATAATACTGAAGCTTTTTCCCGGAAAATATTTGATGTTGTGCCAGGTCAAAATCTGTACGTGAGTGGATACCCTCAACCTCCTTGAACCCTATTGGAAACTGGAATTCAATATCTGTAGCAGCATTAGCATAATGGGCAAGCTTATCGTGTTTGTGGTATCTCAGCTTTTTTGAATCAGGAACAAGAGACTGATGCCATTTCATGCGTTTTTCTTTCCAGTATTCAAACCATTTCATGTCTTCCCCGGGTTTGACAAAAAACTGCATTTCCATTTGTTCAAATTCTCTCATTCTGAAAATAAATTGACGGGCAACAATCTCATTCCTGAATGCCTTTCCTGTTTGGGCAATCCCAAAGGGAAGCTTCATTCTTCCTGACTTTTGAACATTCAGGAAGTTTACAAATATCCCCTGTGCTGTTTCAGGGCGCAGATAAATAGAATTGGCATCATCACTCACTGATCCCAGACGGGTCTCAAACATAAGGTTAAACCGCCTTACGTCTGTCCATTCCCTTGAACCGGAAACAGGATCTGCAATTTCACAATCAAGAATGATTTGTTTCAGATCTTTAAGATCATTACTCTCGAGTGAGGCAACAAACCTTTTATGGATTTCATCTTTTTTCTTCTGATTAGCAAGTACCCTTGGGTTGGTCTCCCTGAACTGCTTTTCATCAAAATCATCTCCAAACCTTTTCGAAGCTTTCTGAACTTCTTTTGTAATTTTTTGTTCTATTTTTTCCAGATATTCTTCAACAAGAACATCTGCACGATACCTCTTTTTTGAAACTTTATTATCAATTAGAGGATCATTAAAAGCGTCAACATGCCCCGAGGCTTTCCATATTTGTGGATGCATAAAAATAGCAGAATCCAATCCAACAATATTATCATGAAGGAGTACCATGGAATCCCACCAGTATTTTCGAATATTGTTTTTTAATTCTACTCCATTCGGACCGTAATCATAAACAGCGCTCAGTCCATCATAAATTTCACTGGATGGGAAAATGAACCCGTATTCTTTTGCGTGTGCTATCAGTTTTTTGAACAGATCGTCCATAAGAATAATAATATTTTGTTGTTTTCAGGTCGTTTTTCTATAAAAATTCACTAATGGCACAAAAGTAAGAAATTAAATGCTTAATCATTTGAGAATATATTTCAGCTGTCCAACTATATATTTTATAAACTCATCCACTATCTTTACACTATTAAATTTTATTTGAGAAGAATGATCATCAAAAGAGATTTTCTGGTTATTGGATCGGGAATTGCAGGCTTAAGCTATGCCTTGAAAGTGGCTGAAATGGGTAAGGTTTTGCTGATTTCGAAAACAAGTCTTGAGGAAAATAATACCAGATATGCACAGGGAGGAATCGCAGCTGTAACTTATCCTCCTGATAATACTGAAAAACATACACAGGACACCTTAATTTGCGGTGATGGATTTTGTAATCGCAAAGTTGTGGAAATGGTGATTGAGGAAGCACCCCTGAGGATTCTCGAACTAATAGAGATGGGGGTTCAATTTGATAAGAAAAAAGACGGCAAATTTGATCTTGCAAGAGAAGGAGGACACACTGAACACAGGATACTGCATCAGAAAGATTCTACTGGATTGAGCATCCAGGATGCTCTTCTGGACAGAGTGAGAAAGCATAAGAACATTGAAGTCAGAGAGTATTGGTTTGCAATAGATATTTTGACTCAGCATCACCTTGGGAAGCTGGTTAAACGCACAAATTCCGGGATTCAATGTTATGGAGCTTATATTCTTGACCTGGAAAAAGGAAGTGTAAATACTGTATTATCAAAAATTACTATAGTCGCAACCGGAGGGATTGGCAGTATTTATGAAACAACTACCAATCCTGTTGTTTCTACCGGTGACGGAATTGCCCTTGTTTATCGCGCAAAAGGGGAGATTGAAAATATGGAGTTTATCCAGTTTCATCCGACCTCTCTATATAATCCGGGAGAAAAGCCATCTTTCCTAATTACGGAGGCTATAAGGGGTTTTGGGGGGAAGCTAAGAAATTCTAAGGGGGAGAAGTTTATGAACCGCTATGATGAACGGGGGAGTCTTGCATCAAGGGATATTGTTGCCAGGGCAATTGATAATGAAATGAAGATCTCCGGTGATGATTTTGTATGGCTTGATTGCACCCATCTTGATCCGGATGAACTGGTGGATCATTTTCCAAACATTGCTAAAAAATGTTTAAGTCTGGGAATTGATATACGAAAAGATTTCATTCCGGTTATTCCTGCAGCCCATTATCAGTGTGGAGGTATAAAGGTTGATGAGAATGGACTAAGCACTATTTCAAATTTATATGCAGTGGGTGAAGTTGCATCAACAGGTCTGCATGGCGCTAACAGGCTTGCATCTAACTCCTTAATGGAGGCCGTAGTGTTTGCCCACAGGGCAGCAATTGATTCCATGGCTAGAATTGAGAGCATTTCTGTCAATAATAAACTACCGGAATGGGATTTTAGCGGGACCGGCCATCCTGAAGAAATGGTTTTGATTACACAGAATTATAAGGAGATGCAGCAGATTATGAGTAATTATGTTGGTATCTTTCGGTCTAACCTCAGGCTTGAACGAGCCTTAAGAAGGCTTGAGATCATTCATATGGAAACGGATAAATTATATAGAAAGTCTACCCTGTCGCAAAAATTATGCGAACTGCGTAATATGATCAATGTTGGTTACCTGATTATTAAAATGGCACAAAACCTTCATGAAAGTCGAGGTTTACATTACACAATAAGTTATCCAAATAAAAAACGAAGCTCAGAATTTTAACCCTTGTAAGTTTCAGGTACTGTACGTGTTGTAATCAAAATTATAATTTACTACGTAGTAAGTTTGTGGGGCATGACTTCAGATCAAAGTTTTTTCAGGGTAATTCTAACCAATAAATAGTTTGCTATTTCAAATTCTCCTCGAATAGCTTAAATATCCTCTTATATTCGTCTGTCCAGCTACTGGGTTCAACAAATGAATGCCTTTCAATGGGATAAATTGCCATTTCCCAGTTTTCCTTTCCAAGCTCAATCAATCTTTGTGCGAGTCTGACAACATCCTGGAAATGAACATTGTCATCAATCATTCCATGACAAATAAGCAGAGGCTTACTTAATCCTTCCGCAAAATATATAGGAGAGCTTCGAACATAAGCCAAACTGTCTAAAACAGGAGTATTTAAAATATTCGCTGTATATCCATGGCTGTAGTGAGCCCAGTCGGTAACAGACCTTAAAGCTGCACCTGCCCCAAATACATCTGGCTCTTTAAATAGAGCCATCAAGGTAATAAACCCCCCATACGATCCACCATAAATACCAATGTTTTCAGAAGAAATTCCATGTTCCTTTACGAGGTACCTGGCTCCATCTACCTGATCGGAAAGATCTTTCCCACCCATGTGCCTGTATATTGCGGTTCTCCAGTCACGACCATAACCTGCACTGCCACGATAGTCAATATCAAGAACAGCATAACCTTGATCAGCCAGAAAGTTATGGAACATATATTCCCGGAAATAACTGCTCCACCATTTATGAGCATTTTGTAAATAGCCTGCTCCATGAACAAAAATTACAGCGGGTTTGCTTTCCGCCGTAGTTTCTGGTAAATAAAGCCGGGCAGGAACCATAACCCCATCTGAAGCTTTAATTTGGACATAAGAAGGAGTTCTCCATGGGTATGACTTAAATTCTTCAGACTGAGAATCAGTAACTCTTTTTACCTGGGCATCCGGATCATTTTTTTTAATATATATATCCCATGGCTGATTTGCCGAGGAATAAAGCATTGCAATCCACTTTCCATCTGGGGATAAAGTCACGTTATTACGTCCTTCCATTGTAGTAAGCCGGGTTGTTTTCCCCCCTTTGAGAGGCATTTTGTAAAAATGCCTCTCTCCAGAATTTATCTCATTGGAAGAAAAATACCAGCTTCTTTTATCATTTGAAATAAATGGATTGTAAACTTCAAAATCTCCCTTTGTCAAAGCTTTCTTTTTCCCATTTTCAACATTTACAGTGTAAAGATGGGAGTAGCCACTCTCTTCTGATTGAAAATACACTTTCTTATGATCTGGCATCCAGTCCAGTACTCCTCCCCACCACCCAATACCGGGTCCGCCAATCCAGGCCTCATCATGTTGATGGTCTAATAATTTCAAGTCTCCGCTGGAAACATCTATAAGCATAATCCACCTGTCTTTATAATCCATTGAATTAATCTCTATGACTGCATTCATGCCATCTCCCGACCAAATAGGGGAACTGATAGATA
>DAOWNN010000303.1 GCA_030642585.1 Bacteroidota bacterium
ACTTCTGTTTCAAATGTATTTGAAGTGGTTCTTCCTGATAGTATAACAGACCAGGAGAACCTGGTATTTACTATTGGGATCATTGAAAACTTAAAATTGATAAGAAATGAATATTTTCAATTAAAAGTTGCTGCACCGGATCTGCAGTTCGGAAGATCCGGGGTTGGTGATAGGGAAACAGGAAATGGGAATTCAAGGCTTGATCAGGGAGAAGTAGCAAAACTATGGATAGAAATAATAAATCAGGGAAATAGTGAAGCGAAAGGAATAACTGCATTGCTGACAAGTACTGATACCCTGGTGCAGGTACTCAATGACTCAGCCTATGTTCCTGTTCTTTCAGCCTTTGGCACACAAATCATTCATTTTGATGTTCAGGTTGATTCAATGGCTCCTCCAGATTCGGCAAATCATTTTGAGCTGACAGTGATTTCAGAACCTTATTCCAGTCAGCTGAATTTTTACAAAACAATAGGTTTTTATGGGCAGGTTTATGATGATTTTGAATCAGGCAGCCTGGAATCTTTTAACTGGATAATGGATGCTAATCATCCATGGGAAATAACAGATGAAGGAAGTTACCAGGGAAATTTCAGTGCCCGTTCTGGCGCTATCACGCATAATCAAATTTCCTCCTTGAGCTATGAAATTAATTACACTGAACAGGATACTATATCTTTCTATTATAAGGTTTCTTCTGAAGCTAATTATGATTTCCTGAATTTCTATATTGACACCTTAACTGCCAGATGGTCAGGCGAAAAGAGCTGGGCCTATGCAGAGTACACAGTTCAGCCAGGCACACATTCATTAAAATGGACCTACTCAAAAGACGGCAACACCTCTTCATACGAAGATAAGACATGGATAGACTTTGTGAAATTTCCTGCATATTTATTTGAAACCAATAATATAGGCCTTCAGGAAATACTTAGTCCTGTATTAAATAGCACTTATACAGTTTCGGAAATAGCAAAAATAAAAATCCGCAATTTCGGAAGCGATACCGTTTATAGTTTTACTGCCGGATATTTTTTAGATCAGGATTCAATTGTATTGGATACTATTTATTATGAGCTCTTACCAGATTCCAGCTATGTACATATATTTGAAGATATTTTAGATATGTCCCAGCCGGGCCTGTATGATATTACCTTCTTTTCAGGATTGGATTATGATTCTGATCGCCGGAATGATACTATCAAGGCTAAGTACCATCATCTGTATACAGATATTGGAATTATGCAGGTGACCGAACCTGAAGAAAACAACCAATATTCCTCCTCTGAAGAATTATCTATTATAATAGTGAATTATGGAAGTAGCATTTGTAGTGAGATCCCTGTTCACTATGCATATAAGGATAAGCATATAAAGGATACCATTCTCACTGAACTTCTTCCCGGGGAAAAGCTAATACATACCTTTTCACAAAGCATTGATATGGAGGCTAAGGGAGATTACGGTTTTACATTTTTCACTTCTCTTTCCGGGGATATGCATAAGGATAATGACACCCTCCAAATAAAATTCCAAAATCTGATCACAGATCTGGGTGTGATGGAAATCATGAATCCCCTACCCGATACAAACTATACTTCATCTGAGCCCATATCTGTAAAAATCATGAATCTTGGCTCAGCATTGGTTTCCAACATACCAATTGTTTATGTTCTGAATGAGAATGAACCAGTATATGAAAGCTTTGAATTGTATCTTGCAGCCGGAGATAGCATGATATATAACTTTAGTACAAAAGCGGATCTTTCAGAGTTTGGAGAATATTCTTTAATCTCTTATACAAACTATCCCTTCGATGCATTAAGCAGTAATGATACAATTCACTTATCCTTTCAGTATACCTTTTCAGAAAATCTCTTTTCAAACAAAGATGATTTCCTGGTTTATCCCAATCCGTTCCGGGATATTCTTTATGTGAATTTCAAGAATCTGAAAAGTTTAATGCTCCGGGTAAGTGTTCTTGACATCACCGGACGTTTATCTTTCCGTAAAGATTTTACAAATCTGGACAATACGGGCGACCTCAATCTTGACCTTTCACATTTAGGCAAGGGCTTATATCTGCTTAAGCTGGATGATGGAAAGAAAATAATTACAATGAAAATATATCATCAATAATTAATTTGAGTTAACCTTTATACTCGTCAGACCACACGAGGTCTGACGAATAAAGCATTTTTTAGTGGATCGATTGGGGGTTGTCTCAAAAGTTTAAATAAACGTCATTCTGAACTTACTCACGACCGCAGGGAGTAATTTATTTCAGAATCTTAAGTTGTTGATTATAAATAGATCCTGAAACGAGTTCAGGATGACAATACCACTATTATTAAATTTTGAGACAGCCCCTCTACGCACAAATTCATTAACTTTGCTTAAAAAAAGAATGAAAACTATAGGATTATTGGGCGGAATGAGCTGGGAATCTACCCGTGAATATTATGAATTGCTTAATACAATGGCCAGGTATCATTTTGGTGGAAGTCATTCCTGCCCATGCATTATCCATTCCTTTGATTTTGCAAAAATAGATGCACTTCAACACCAGGATAAATGGGATGAAATGGCTGAACTCCTGATCAAAGCCTCGGTATCACTTGAATCTTCAGGAGCTGAACTATTAATGATAGGAACCAATACCATGCATCTCCTGGCTGATCAAATTGAGAAAAGTATAGATATTCCCCTGGTTCATATTGCCGATGCGGTTGCAGAACCAATTAAGAAAATGGGACTGGAAAAAATTGCTTTACTGGGAACCAGGTTTACTATGGAAAAGCCATTTTATGCAAATCGCCTGAAGGAAAAACATGGAATATCGACCCTGACGCCAGATGAGAATGACCGCAAATACATCCACAGGATTATCTATGAAGAACTCATAAAAGGAGTTATCAAAGAAGATTCGAAAAATGGCTTTCTCAGAATCATTGAACACCTTGCCGGGCAGGGTGCAGAAGGGGTCATTCTTGGATGTACAGAAATTCCTTTACTGGTAAAGGCGGAACACTGCCATATCCCAGTACTGGATTCCACCACCCTGCATGCAAAGGCTGCATTTGAATGGGCAAT